>JBDHRI010000155.1:0-3719 GCA_039807465.1 Burkholderiales bacterium
GAAAGCCCCACGCGGTAGAGATGCCCCACAAGAATTATTATCTGGAGCAATCAACTCAGTAGTTGCATTTGCTCCCGGAGCTTTGCTAACTTTGGTATCATTAGTGTTAATTATCAAATTATAGCCACCGGTATTAGCTACAGTAATTACTGTACTTTCGCCATTAGGATCAAAATCATTAAAAACAACCGGATTATTTGATGCTGCTAGCGAAACCTGTGCTCCACCCTCACTGTTAAACCATACTACTGACTGAGTAACGGTTACTTGTGTACCTGCTATACTATAACTAAAGCTAAGATTTGCAGTACCAGACGAGGTAGCCGGAATAAAGGATATCTCACATGCTTGCCCAGGAGCAATTGAAGAACAACTGTCGTCCGGAACCGAGAGAGCTTCGTTATCGGAGCTAACTATAAAACTTCCAGGCGATACACTACCAACATTGCTGATATACCATTTACCACCATTAGGATTACTTTCAGTATCAATTGCGGGTATATTCCCACCAATCAAAACCGGGAATGAACCATTAATCGGAGTCATCGCCAAAGAAACCGTCGATGAAGTTCCCCCTTCATCTTTTAAGCTCATTGACTTACTTTTCACTCTTGTTGTCGAAGACTGAAGTAGCCCAGTAGTCAGACTAATGTTTACTCCTAGCGTCTTATCAAAAGCTGGAACTTTAAATTCAATCGCCTGAATGGCTTTTGACTGTAGCTGACGACCGCTAATATCACCATTAACTATCTCAACTCCGGCACGATCTGGCTTGATTTTGGCAATAGTATAAATGGCATTATCACCTGTTCCATAAGCATATACTGTGGCATAACCATATGGCGCACCATAGTTAGCTATTTCAGTACCGCCCTTGAACTTAACGCCACTGGCAGTATTGTCATGCACCCACGCAAAATTGGCAATCAGACTTGATTTATCAACCTGATTTGTAAAAGGATCATTATAGCTAGCGCTAATAAGCGCAGCACCGGATTGCATTTCTTTTGCCAAATTAACCGTTATTTTTAATGGACACTCACCATTAGCAGGTATTGAAGCACATAGCTTACTGCTTGCCTGATCAAGTACCTGATTATTCCGCCCATCACTGAAATGCACGTTACTTTGTGCTGAGTAAACTATTCCGCTTACTGGTTTATTGCTAAGGTTATGTACATACACCACCGTAGTTGTCTGCCCGTTATCAAACACCGGAATTTCTCCAGCATTGGCAAATGCAATCGTTTTCTGAAGTTTAACTGTAGGTGTACTACCACCACCTGATGTAGCAGAACTTCCACCAGAAGCACCACCACTACAGGCAACTAATGATATTGCTACACTAGCAATCAGAGTCTGTAAGATTGGAAATTTCATTATTATCCCTTCAAAATGAAATTTAAATTAGTAGTTAATGTTACGCAATATTGTATTTACGTAAACTAGTTGTCTTTTTTTTCATCATTACTAAAACCAGCACCCAGTTTATCTTTCAATAAGCCAATATACTGACTAAGCCTCAATAGATCTTTTTCTCCAAATTCACTATAATGCTTTTCAACAGTAACAATTACTATTTTAAGTAAATCATTGATGTGAGTTGGAATATTCACAGAACCCTCCTCTTTCTCATATAATTACCAGCTTTTACACTCATAATATATAAAAACCAATAACAAAAATAGGATGATAATTAACACAGGAAAAATTAGAAGTTTCATCATTCCCTTTTTCTGATGAAACATGAATTAAGATTTATAACAATCCGGATTGCCGTGATTTTAAGGGAAGTAAATACTGTTTGGATATAGCTAAATACGTATATGTTTTATACAAAAGATTACATCAAAAAATGTATAACAGTTATACAAAAATTTAGTAATAAATAAACGAACTATGTCTTTTGAAGATTAAAGATAATTGAAGAATAACCATAACCTTGAGGAGGCTAAATCATTCATCATTAAGGAGAATAAAATTTAATTAGGTTGGGTTAACCGACATCAGGTAAATTTACCTAATCACTATTTTTTACCTTTCAATTTAAAGCATTCTTCTATAAACTGCATGAAATGCTTAACCAGTGGGCTATTATTATTGCTTAACCTAACCAGATAAAATGCGGTATGAGCAAAACGATATTCTGGCAAAACTTTAACAACCTCCCCTCTCTTTTGCTCACCTTCATAAATTTCATCAAGCCCAATAACTATCGTATGCCCACCTTTGATTAAAGTTTTTCCTGCTTCAGTACTATTTATTGAGAGATTTGATATACCACGGATAAAAAAAGACCTACCGTCTGAATGTTCGACCCGCATTAAGGCATCAACCGAAAAATCGTCTTTTATATAACCTGTTATCAAATGAGTTTCGAGATCCTCCAGTGTTTTAGGTTCTCCATAACGTGATATATACTCTGGCGTACAAAATAATTGAACATAAGCTTCATATATCTTCTTAACCATTAGTGTCTGTTGGGCGGGGATCTGACGCACGATTGCCAAATCAATTGCCTCTTTAATCAAATCAGCCTCACGATTTTGATAGATTAATTCAATATTAACCTGCGGATTTTCCCTGATATACTTGGCAATGTTTGGTGATACAATATGATTAGCTATTCCATAAGGAATTGCCATCCTGATCTTACCATTGAGTGAGTTTTTCGAAAACTTAAACTCTTCAATTGCGTTGCGCAAATAATTTTCCTGCCCGGTAAAAAGCTGGTAAAACTTAACACCATCATCAGTAATCTCTATCTTTCTGGTACTTCTACGAATTAACTGCAATTCAAGCCGATCCTCTAATGCCTGAATACGTCTTGTTACGGTAGATTGATTTATTCCTAATTTTTTCGCAACAAGGCTAAAGTTTTTTATCTCATAAACTTCACAAAAAATCATGGCATCATTATAAATGCTGCGTATTTCAAGAATATTCATGTCAACACCCATTGCAAAAAAGATAGGATAAGTCATTTTAACATACAAAAGAATTAGATCTAAGCACAATAATAAGCTATGGAGAAAATCTTTTAACTTATGCAGTTGTGCATAAATCCTATGCCAATTTTGCTATTTTATTTTTTCAGCATTTAACCTATAATCTTCATATGATGTTAAAGAAGCAATAACAACATTCAGAAATCTATAACGTCAGATCAATACGCTGGACAGCCATTTCAATCCAGTATTTTTAAAATAAATCAAAGGGAGATTTTGCTTGAAAAAATTCATTAATCCATTAATTAATTCCGGAATAATAAGTACAGGGTTAATCCTTGCAGCCTGTAACAGTGGTAGTTCTGACACTCAGGTAGCCAATCAAGAATTAGCCAATAGAGTTACCAAAAAAACAGGAACTACTCATTTAGCGGCAAATCATCCATTTCCCCAGGCAGCAAATATTACATATCACCTGGCAGATGGGACAGATGCTATTTATCCAACTACCCGGAGTAATGCTGATGTTAGTGCATTTTATGACTACTGGAAAAATAATTATATTATTTCAGCAGGCACAGTTAATGGACAAACTCTTTATCGGATAAAATTTGGTAAATCTGGTAGCAATGCCAATACCACAGTCTCCGAGGGACAAGGCTATGGCATGATATTTACGGTGATGATGGCAGGCTATGATGAAAATGCCAGGAACTTATTTGATGGCTTATTCCGCTATGTCAAAGCGCACCCTAGCCCCAATAATAACCG
>JBDHRI010000156.1:0-3711 GCA_039807465.1 Burkholderiales bacterium
TATTTATAGTATACTGAGCAACAAGTTGCTCATCAGCATAAGCCCAACCCATAGTTAAAACAAAAGCTGCCAGAGATAATTTCCTTATAGCTAATTGCACTTTAATTTCCTCTCGATGCATATTTCAGGAACATGGCATTAAAATCATTAACATTATTGTTCTGATCAGTAATGCGCATATATCCGTAATCATTTAAAACATGAATTACCTCTTTATTTCCAGCATTATTTGCCCCATCCTCCATAATTTCAATAATCATTCGTTGAGGAATTTTTATATTAAGCTGCTCCAGCACAGCAATAAATGGCAGTAGTGTTTTTGGATGACTTTCTTCCTGAGATAAATTTGACCAATAAGGCTCATCCTGCATTTTTTCCTTTTCTATTGCCATAAAATACCCCTGAAGTGGACGATCCCACCCCATTAATACGTGAGTTTTCTGATCCTGGTGTGTAGTATAAAAATGATGTTGTGACATAATTCCCCCCCTGATGTAAATTAATTATTTGGCTAAAAAAATAACTATCATGTAGTTCATGCTAGTAGTTTGGTTTTATTAATGTAGCTTCATTCCAGAGCTTATTCCATTGATTGTCATAGCTTGCTGCTATTTGCGGTACATTCCAAAGCACCAAGACATTTTCAGCATTCTTACTGGCAGCTGCCTCACTGTAATTAAATGAACCGGTTTCCAGTGTTTTACCGTCAATCACTATAAATTTATGATGAAATATCGGGTAATTATTATCTAGCTTTACCGGGACGTTATTATTGATCAGATAAGTAGTAGCTGAATATTTACCAGAATTGCTTTTCTGGTCTGCAACCACTTTCACATCAACACCGCGCCTTTTAGCTACTAAAAGTGCTTCAGCTATTGGCTTACTTGTAAAACTATAAGCAGCTACATGAATACTATTATGAGCAGAATGTATTGCTTTTATAACTAATGGTAAGCTTCCTTGATTAGGGCTAAATCCACTATCAAAGCTTGCTCCTTGATTAATTGGTATAGCAGCATTGGCAAATGTAGCTATGCTAATAACGCCTAATACTATAAATTTTATTTTCATTATCGGTAGATTCCTATTTTTTGCTATTATGATTTGATATTATCGACATACATTGGTTGATGTGTATATCCCAGTATCTATAATTTCCTGCTCATCTTTAAAGAGTCTAATTGTCATCATGAAACCAATCATTGAGCTACCCAAAGCAATTGAAAATAAAGGTTGATAGCACCAATAAGCTGATACATAAGACTTATTCAGTATTTTTGTATCCAATTCCCCCATGTGAACACTATCATCACCCCCACTAATAGTTCCAGCATTTCGATTACTTAAGCGATACATTATTGCCTTTGAAATATCCTTGCATTGTTCTTCTTCAAGACCGATTTCTTTTAAAGTTGTTTCATTATTGACTATTTGAATTGAAGCTCTTCCCAACAAGTACTTATAAACCAATGTATTTGCCTTAGACTTCTTACATTGAACAATAGTTTCGGATATCTGCAGGTCAAGCTGTGCACAGTCTTCCTTACTCCATACTTTATTTGTTGATAAGTAATAGTGGCTCATACTAGTGAACCTGAATTTGTTTAATCAGCTCATCCAAATATTCTTCGGTAACTGGTTTAAGGCAAAACATTTTATCTTCATAATCTAGCTCAGAGTATGATTTCTGAGTCATTTTATAAATATCTTTGGAACTCATTCCAGTTTTGAGTTTATCCTGCAAAAATTGATAGTATTTTGCCTCGATATCATAAAACAGATAAATGGCAATCTCATCATAGCCTCCGAAATATTTCTCCATATCCCCATAATCATCACGCATTTGTGGACTGCATCCATCATAAGTGTCTTCATCTTCATGAGGATTCGCATAGCTCCAGGCATAGTCCATGATATATTTCCGACAAATAATTTTAGCGATGTCTGTTTCATCCAATAATAAGAAGTTGTATTTCTTAAAAATGTCCTGAAATGATTGCATTACTTCAATTAACGGTACATATGCAACCAGCGGATCAAACTGAAACTCCATTGATTTGAACATTACCAACCGCCATGAAGCGTTGATATCTGTGAAGTCAGCGAACCAGGCATTAACATAACCTAGCAATAATTGCTGATTTGAATTATTCGAGCCTTCCTCACGGGAATGGTTAATTGTTGCTGCGACACCACGAGCAATCTCTTCGAGGCTTTCAAACTCCTCATTCCATTCCTCAAATTGTTTTACCAATTTTTTAAATCTTTTTTTCATTATCCATCCTTATTCTAGTTTAATAGATTATTGTTACTTTATTCATTTAGGCTTAAGCTTTTTGAATGAGTTATCATTATCTTAGCGATTAGTCTGATAGCTCTTGTCTGTTTCCTGATCTAACTGTTTTCTTGCCCTGTCAATTTCAATTTTGATGAATTTCTCCAGTTTAGGAGTAAGATCAACTTCATAACCAAGATTTTCGGCTTTCTTGGTTAGATCTTCATACTCATCGAAGAGTATTGCATCAATCTTCAAGCGAAGCTCTTTTTTTGGTGACTTTCTAACTAGCATCATGTTTCCTTTTAAATGTAATTTTCTCTATTTGCCAATAATTTATGTAACATCCTGATGTTGCCCGCAGTAAGCAGTTCTGGATAACCATGCTCCTGTCGCTGCTTATCAATAATTTCTAATTGCTGTAAACTAAGCAGTTTATAAATATCCAAATTAAACTGCTTTACCTGGCACTGAACGCATACCGGTAGCAGATTATTAATCTGGTAATTTAGTATTTCTGGTAGTTTCCGCTTATATTGACGGTTTTTACGTTTATTCAGATTTCTGGCATACCTGACAACCTTTAACGGGACCAGATGTATAAAAGTATTTGCAGCTTTCTCATTACAGATCTGGCACTGTGCTCCATAAATTGATTGTAGTTCACTTAATAAGTTAGCTTTATTCATAAATTAATAATCAAAATAGTTACTGCTTTTAACTGAATTTTTGCTTTTTGAGCTAATATCATCTGTTATCCGTTTTTTCTGGTTCTGATACGCCTGCGAGTTCTGATCAAAATTAGAGGTATTCATATTCTGATTAATTTCATTAAAAAAGTCGGTAAAATTAACTTTACTAAAATCAATTTTCTGCATTTCATTCATTTCAATACCTTTTTCACACAAAGCCTGAAAGCTCTTTTGTGTGGCTATTCCGGTATTACCGGAATTACAGGTTCCATTAGCCAGTTCAGCTACTGAACAGACTTCAATACCTCGATACAGTGCAACTAGGCTACCTGCTGCAGACAGGCTTGGACGTCCACCAATATGCTGGTCAAATGCTGCTTTAGTAATGAGCTTGGATATAGTTGAAGCAAAACAGCAATTAACATTACCCTTAAATATGACATCATTCCCACCTGTTACTCCGCCACAATCCTGTCCACCATGACCACCCAGTGTCTGACCATAGCAAAAACCATTGAGATCACTGCAATAACCAGGGCAAATTCAAATGCTACATAGAGCACATGCTGCTCCATACCAGCTTTTACAGGTACTAAAATTTGCAGCTCCTGTGGTACAAGCAGTACCAGCACCCCAAAAGGTTGTCTGATAGGTACAATCCTGATAATTCCATCGATTCTTATCGCCATAGGTATAAAGAATCCACTGGGTTGTTTCCGGACCGGGTACGCCACCATATTC
>JBDHRI010000023.1:0-17741 GCA_039807465.1 Burkholderiales bacterium
GAGCTTACACCATAACTATTACAACTACTTTCTGTCAACTGAACATTTCCAAAAGCTGCTAGCTGTGATTCGGTAAAATTGCCAAAAGTAATTTCAGATTTAGGCGCATTAAAAATAAATGCCTGATTATATGGATACGGCAAAAATAACTTAGCCGAAACATTACTATCCATCCGTAAGCCCAAAATTGCATGATTCTGTTTGGGGTTAGGATTAACTACGCCATCCGCTACGACTATAACTGGCACCTGATTATTAGTGCTAATTATCGAACCGCCACTTTCTCCATTCAGAAAGCTGACTGTTGTATATCCAAGATAGCCAGAACGGGGATTCGTACCATGATCATAGGTGTAAGTTATGCTTTCATTTGTCATAACTATATTGCTACCCACATAGCTTGATTCTATCAGAAGAAAATCGGATCCAGTATCAATCTCAGTAAGTGTTGCAGGTCCTCCTGCAACACTTGTATATAAAGCAAATTTACTTGCATAAGTTGTTGTTGGAACCTTAACTGAAGCAAATACCTGCGTGCTGCCACCACTACTAGAACTACCACTACTACATGCAGAAATAGCTCCCGACATAAAAGCCGATAAAATCAGTATTTTTTCAATCTTCATACGCCAACCTAATTATTATTTACTCCAAGTACCCTACGAACACCCCAAACCTGAGACTTATAGAAGCATTCAGTAAATGCACGATAATCTGGTCCCTGATAATGACTATCAGTAATAATCCAATTACCCTGATTATTAGCAGCAGACCACCATTGACTACCACAATCACCATTATGGAAACTCCAGCTATCAATATCGGTTTCTGGTGCAATCATACTATCAGTAATCCAGCTACTTTGTCCAATCTTTTGCCCAGTCCACATAACTACATGGGTAACAGTCGGATTAATTGTTTGATTATTATAATCATAAGCCAAGCCGGCTATATATAATAAATCACCGGGTTGCAAATTATTCATGACAGATTCAGTCAAAGCATTTGCATTATAACCACCATTACTGGTAAATACAGAAATATATCCACCATGTCCATTACAGCTACTACTATCAGCCATACCTTTAGGTAAATTAACCGTCGTACCATCGTTACAGACTAGATTCCCGGCAGAGTATAATCCAAGGGTATCAGCTGCTCCAGAATCATGGAAGCCTGGCATATTGGGTGCTAAATTCTGCTGATTTGCTGCTTGCCCAGCCTGCATTGATACATCACTGGTAAAATAGATTGACTCAGCATAAGCATAATTTAATTTTGTATAATCACTACAATCCAATCCATAACCATAATTACCAGTTGGATAGGATTTGCCTGAATCTACATTATACCAAGCTTTTTGTGACTCAGATCCAATTCCAGAATAGTTCCAGCGAATTATTTGTGCTGGATTCGTAACTGGTTCTTTAGGAACATTACTACACGATTCAAAGCTTATTCTGGCATCCGGATTTGGTGTTCCATTCATATTATATTCAGGATACCATGTTGGAATATGATGATGGCAATAATTAACTTTCTGACCTACCCAATAGTTGGCAGCCGCTAGGACGCGATCCTGTTGCCAATTAAGAAAACTATTACAAGACTCAAGACTACTTGGAAATGGTAAATTCGCAAGACTTGGTCCCCAAATAAAATCATATGGTAAACTAGCAAGACTAACCCCAGTCAAACTATCAAAATTTGCAACATTATTCAGGCAATAACTAGGATAAGGGGTAGGTGCAGGGGTTGGAGAAGGCGATGGTGACGGAGTGGGTGCTGGACTAGAGCTACTACCGTTATTACATGCCACAACCCCAAGACCCGCCATAATCGATAGTAATATCATATTTATAGTCTGTTTTCTCATACCAATTGCTCCTCTATAATTTTCAGGATTATAAAACTTAGTACCATTTTTCTTCAAATGCAAATTTGCATAACTATTATGTTGGGTAAAATCCCCTTTAGGCTAGCATTAAAATATTCTCACTTTAGCCTATGCAAGCGTAAATTATTTACCAATTAGGAAAATAATTTCCTGTTTATTAAAATCAAATTTGCTATTTTTCCATTTGCCAATTTCACGGGTAATGATTTTCTGCTCGCTAGTCATCAAATTAACTCCCAAGCATAACTTTATTTCAGTATGGAGAGTTGTTAGCATGGCTTCAAAAAGTTTCTGGTTGCGAAATGGTGCTTCAATAAAGATATGAGTACTGTTTTCTTTTAGAATAGACTGTTCCAGCTGCTTTAATTTTACCCTACGCGCATCTGGTTCAGCTGGTAAGTAACCATGAAAAGTAAATTTTTGTCCATTAAGTCCGCTTGCCATTAATGTTAGTAAAATCGAACTAGGTCCAACCAGCGGCACTACTTCAATCCCCATTTCATGACAAACTGCAACTATTCTACTACCAGGATCTGCAACTGCTGGACAACCACAATCAGAAAGTAAGCCAATATCCTTGCCAGATTTGAATGGTTCGATTAATTTGCTGATATCCTGCTTATGTTTATTTAGTTCTTCAATTTGTAATTGTTGTAATGGAGTATCCAGATTTAACTGTTTGAGGTGCAGACGACCAATTTTGGCAGTTTCAACGATAAAGTGCTCCAGATGTTTGATTTGCGCCAATTCATTGGGAAGCAATACTGCACTATTAATTTCTGGATTCAGACTAGTTGGGATAAGAAAAAGTTTTGCCATAATATGGGATATCTATAAACCTATTAAATTAATTACGACAATATTATAACTGATAAAAGGCAAGAAATATTTTAAAAGCACATATTTCATTAGCTAAGATTGCCGAATGTTAGCCTAACGCCCAATAACTTAATTTACCAGCAGCAAAACATCAGGAACGGTATAATTACATCCTCAATATCTTATGCTATTAATAACAAATAATAGATACCCTAATCAAATTTATATTTTGGCAACCAATTAATATGCCAAACTACTGGCAAATAGACAGGAGTTTCTAACGCCATGCAAGAAAACCTAGAACATAAATTAAAAAACCGACATATTCAGATGATTGCAATTGGTGGCGCAATCGGTACAGGCTTCTTCTTAGGCTCAGCCAGTGCGATTCAAATGACTGGACCATCGATTGCTCTTGCCTACCTACTGGGTGGCGTGATAATCTATGCGGTAATGCGGGCATTGGGCGAAATGACAGTTGATCACCCTACCTCTGGTTCATTTGTTGAATATGCTCATCGTAGCCTTGGAACTGGGGCTGGTTTTGTTGCAGGCTGGAATGCTTGGCTGCTATTTACCTCTGCATGTATGCTTGAAGTAACTGCAGTTGGCACTTTACTAGATTATTGGATACAAATTCCCCACTGGATTACATGCATTGTTTTACTGGTTGCTTTTGGTGGGCTAAATCTCATTGGTGTTAAATATTTTGGTGAAACTGAGTTTTGGTTTGCTGGGATAAAAGTAGCTGTAATTATCTTCATGATAGTAATGGGGGCTTATCTACTTTTTGCTGATCGTGAAGTACACCAGATTGCTGCTAATAATATTCACAATTATAAAGACGGAAAAGTATTCTTTAGTCATGGGCTACTGGGCTTTCTAAACTCACTAGTTATAGTCTGTCTCTCTTTCTGCGGTTCAGAATTTGTAAGTGTTGCTGCGGGTGAAGCAGAAAACCCAAAAAAATCTATCCCCAAAGCCATTAACGGTGTAATTATCAGAATCATCCTGTTTTATGTACTAACTATAAGCATAATTGTTCTAATGTATCCATTTGAAAATATCAGTGCAAAAACCAATCCATTCACGGATGTATTTGCTAAACTAGGATTTAATCACGCGGCTGATATCATTAATCTGGTTGCCATAACCGCCTCATTATCCGCATTAAATAGCTGCATCTACGTAGCTGCAAGATTTTTATACCGCTTGTCATTAAATGGTCAGGCGCCAAAATCATTTGCTAAAGTAAGTAAAAACCATCTTCCGCGTAATGCAACGCTTTTTACAGTAGGAATGGCATTCTTGGTCGTCATTGCCAATTACACCTTTCCTGCGGACATCCTTCAATATTTGTTTGCACTGATAACTGTTGCTATCATAATTAACTGGTACATAATCCTGCTTTCACATATGATGTTTCGCAAAGAGCAAATCATGAAAGGTAAAAGCCTTGATTATTTCATGCCGGGCTATCCATATGTGAACATGCTTATCATGGGCATACTTTTTATTGTACTTGTTGTTATGTCAAAAAATGATGATATGTCGTTAAGTGTTTATATTGCTCCTGCATGGCTTTTGATTTTATCAATGATTTATGCTGCTAGCAGTGGTAAAAAAAATATGTCTCTAAATAAAAATAAAACCAATTAATTAACCCTTAGGTAATAAACAAAATGCTAGAAATTGAACAAATAAATGAAATAAGTAATCTTGCTACAACGCTTCACACTCAGTTAAATGATCTCCGGGGGTTTCTTTGATTATGCTGGTAAAAAATCAGCTTTAGAAAAAGTAAATCTGGAACTTGAAAATCCAGATATCTGGAATAATCAGGAACGAGCACAAGAATTAAGCAAACAAAAGAAACAATTGGAAGCTGTAGTTGGTAATCTTGATACTCTAGATACTACAATTATTGGATGTAAAGAGCTTTTTGATCTGGCAACGTCTGAAAATGATGAAGAAACAATTCTCCTTATTCAAGCTGATCTGAATACAGCAAAAGACGAACTGGATAAACTTGAATTTAGAAGAATGTTCTCGCACCCTATGGATCCAAATAACTGCTTTATTGATATTCAAGCAGGTAGTGGTGGCACGGAAGCACAAGACTGGGCTGATATGCTTTTACGCATGTATTTACGCTATTGTGATCGAAGAGAGTTTAGCGCAGAGATACTAGAGGAACAATCTGGTGAGGTGGCAGGAATAAAAAATGCCACCATCAAAGTCAGCGGCGAATATGCATTTGGATATCTTAGAACTGAAACTGGTGTACACCGACTAGTGCGTAACTCCCCTTTTGATTCTAATAATAAACGCCATACTTCTTTTGCTAGCGTTTTTGTTTATCCTGAAGTTGATGATAATATTCAGATTGAAATAAATCCGGCAGATTTACGGGTCGATACCTATCGTGCATCTGGGGCAGGTGGACAGCATATTAATAAAACAGATTCTGCGGTCAGGATTACTCACCTACCAACCAATACTGTGGTACAGTGCCAAAATGATAGATCTCAGCATAAAAATCGTGATGAAGCGATGAAAATGCTAAAAGCCAAACTATATGAGCTTGAACTACGCAAGAAAGAAGCAGAAAAACAAAAGCTAGAAGATAGTAAAACCGATATTGGTTGGGGACATCAGATCCGTTCATATGTTTTTGATCAGTCTCGAATCAAGGATTTGCGAACTAACGTTGAAATCGGTAATATTCGTGGGGTTATGGATGGTGATTTGGACCCATTCATTGAAGCCAGCCTGAAACAGGGTGTTTAACTAGAAAGATGAATAACACGAGAAAATATCAGAAAATTGTTTCATGCATATTTCTAACTGCCAGTGCTTTACTACTGGCAGGATGCCCTTCCGTTGCCTCAGTGATACCCTCATTTCTTCCATCTTTGGTTCCTTCAGTCAATTATAATACTCTATCAGTAACTAACCCAAACCAGATCCAATGTTATCCGGGTGGATGGTTTAGTTCAGAGTATTGTGCAATACCCATTAACCGTTTTGTTGCGATCTCCAGCCACTATGCCAGCCCGTATGAATCAAATCAGTTAATCAATTTTGCAAACCAATATCAATCATTTGTGTTTGACCGTCTTGATGAAAGCCAAGTTCTTGAAAGTCTGAATATTGCTTTTATGAAGCAATATCCTACTGCGGATAAATTTGCAAAGTTACCAACAGCTGTTCAAAGCCTCTATATAAAGATGAAAGAAGAATATATTGGCTCTCATCAGTATCAAAAACAAATGGAAACATATATCTATCTGTACGCTTTAAGCACCATTGATTATGCAAACCAGATTTGCAGTGAATCAGTAAACTCCATTTCGACACCGGATTCACAGCAGCGGGCTTTATATAAGGTGTTTAGTATGATGTTTACCAACGATGTACTACACCATGTAGCACTAAATGTTACTGGCAAATATAAAAATGAGGTTGAACTGTACAATAAAGTATATGATGCCATCCTTGATCTAAACCCTTACCAACTAGCAAATATGGCACAAATGACCTACTCGAATATTTATAATAACAAGCCTAAAATGATTGAGTCTGATTTTTATACAACTGGCACATCGTTTGGTGAAATAGGCAGCTTTAGTTGCAATGCTAATGGCACAATGTGGCAAAGGTTTGGTTATCCATATTTTGGCAGCAATGTTGCTGGACTTCCTTATTACGTTAATTTTATCAATAAAGATAATTTTAGTAAATATGATGATGATGAAATTCCTGTACAATAAAAGCTGACAATATAGTTTTGCAGTAACAGGAATAGCCATCATGACACAAACTACAACTAAAAAATCAAAATATATAGCAATGCCAGATACTTTAGTTATTTTATTTGGCGTTGTTCTTCTTGTTTATCTGCTAAGTTTTTTTGTCCCCGCCGGGAAATTTGACACTCAGAAAGTAAGTTATCAAGCAGATGGTGTAACAAAAACCCGCACTGTCCTTGTAGCAAGTAGCTACCAAGTTCAAAAAGATGCCAATGGTAATATTGTAAAAAATCCGCCCAAAGTATTTGCTACCGATGGCAACCCGGGATTTCTCAACTTTGTTTATGATGGTATTACTTCAGGAGATCGCAATGGTGGTGCGGTTGGCGTTATGGCATTCATCCTGATTATTGGCGGTGCATTTGGTATCATTATGCGTACAGGCGTTATCGAAGCCGGGATGATGAAATTAATTGTAAAAATGAGTAATCGTAAAATACTAATTTTACCCGTAATGACGTTGATTTTTTCCATTGGCGGAGCTGTATTTGGGATGGGCGAAGAGGCTATTGCCTTTGCATTAATACTAGCTCCGATGATGGTAGCCATGGGCTATGATGCAATCACCGGAGTACTGGTTACTTACCTCGCAACTCAAGTTGGATTTGCTACCTCATGGATGAATCCGTTTTCTGTTGCGATTGCTCAGGGAATTGCCAATGTTCCAGTCCTATCTGGTTCAATGTTTCGAATTATTATGTGGGCAGTATTTACCCTTGCCATAATGATTTATAGTGTTATCTATGCACGTTCTATCCATAAGAATCCACAAAAATCCCTAAGCTATGAGAGCGACAACTACTTCCGTCAACAAATGTCGGAAATTGATGCTACTGCCCATTTTGGGATTGCATCATGGTCAATTATTGCTGTATTAGTACTTGGTATGGTATGGGTAGTCTATGGCGTAATTGAGAAAGCATATTATATACCAGAGATTGCTACCCAGTTTTTTGCTATGGGATTAGTAATTGGTGCAATTAGTGTAATTGGGCGCATTAATGATATGAATGTAAATGTTATGGCAAAAGCCTTTAAATCAGGCGCTGCTGATTTATTACCTGCTGCACTGATAGTAGGAATGGCACATGGGATCATTCTAATGATGGGCGGTGGCGATGCAACTCAATTTACAATGCTAAATACAGTTTTAAATGCTTCAGCAAATCTAGTTAGTGGACTTAATGAGTACGTCTCGGCTATTGCAATGTTTTTATTTCAATCAATATTTAATATTTTTGTTACCTCAGGATCTGGACAAGCTGCACTAACCATGCCACTAATGGCGCCACTAGCAGACTTGGTCGGAGTGGGGCGTCAGATTGCAGTATTGGCATTCCAACTTGGTGATGGCTGGACTCATTGTATTATGCCTACTTCAGCCGCACTAATGGGAACACTTGGTGTTGCTAGGGTTGAATATAGTGCATGGGTCAAATTTATTTTCAAATTCTATCTATTTTTAATGGCATTAAGTGCAGTATTCATAGTCATTGCAGTTATGATAAATTACCAGTAGAATAATAGGCATTACAATAAACAGGATACACAGGCTACTTTATTGACATAAATGCGGAGCTAATTAATTTCCATTCCCAGTTAGGTGAGCCAATCTTGCCCGGATAATTAATTCGGGCACTATCATCAAGCTCAAGAATATCCTGCATAGCAAAAACAATATAATTTGCTTGACATTTTCTAATATAGCGCAAGATTTTATGAATAATATTTCTCTCAGTTGCTTTGAAATAACGTTTTATCTGTTTACGCTGCCATTTTTTTTGCCCGAGATACCAACCAAGTAAGGTACTATTATCATGAGTTCCACTATAGACAACGCAATTTTGTAATGTTTCAAAGCGAGTATTATCGCCCAGCGCATTAAAAACAAACTGGAATACCTGCATGCCCGGCAATTTATAATGATCTCTTAGCTGCAATACCTCTGGGCGTAAATCACCCAGATCTTCAACAACAATATTGATATCAGGCAACTCACGGTAAACGGTATCAAATAGAGCATACCCCGGAGCCTCCACCCACTCACCTTCAATAGCAGTAGGACAACTAGCAGGTATTTTCCAATAAGTATCAAATGCGCGAAAATGATCAATCCTGATAATATCAAACATTTGCATATTGCCACGTAAGCGCTCAATCCAGAATTTAAAATTGGTTTTCGCTAGCTTTTCCCAATTATAAATCGGATTGCCCCAACGCTGCCCGGTTTTAGAAAAATAATCTGGTGGCACACCTGCAATATGGGTAGGGTTTTGATTTTCATCAAGTAAGAAAAGTTCCTGATTTTGCCAAACATCCAATGAATCAAAGCCAAGATAAATCGGAATATCACCCATTATCTCGATACCGAGTGAATTAGCATAGGCTTTTAGTGCTTGCCACTGTTGATAGAATATAAACTGAATAAATAGCTCATAATCAATCTCTGACTGATATTGGCTAAGATTAGCAGTAGGATTTTTTATCCAGTCTTTATGTTCTTTTTGCCATAAATTCCACGGTTTGAAATTATTGAGCTTTTTAAAAGTCAAAAATACTGCATAATTGAAAAACCAGCTATGCTTCTTGATAAATTGATTGTATTCGGCTTTTAGTATATTACCCTTATTGAATTTTGCATACGCTTTAGCCAAAAATTGCTCTTTGTGCTTACGTACCCCGATATAATCAATCGTTGAAGAGAACGGCTGATAATCAGCTAAATCAACTTCAGCAAGTAAACCATCTTTTACCAGTTGTTCTGGACTAATATATAACTCATCTCCAGCAAAAGAAGAATACGGCTGATAGGGAGAATTACCAAAGCCAAGCGGATTTAAGGGTAGCACTTGCCACAGGTTATATTTTTCTTTAACTAGCCAATTGGCAAATTTATAGGCATTGGGACCGAAGTCTCCAATGCCAAACCTCGAAGGCAAGCTAGCTACGCCAAGCAGTATTCCGATCCGCTTCATTTAGATCTTCCAGATATCCCGATTATATTCACCTATCGTCCGATCTGAACTAAAGAATCCTGCCTTAGCAATATTAATCAAGCATTTACGCTGCCATGCGGACTGATTTTCATAATCAAATAATACACGATCTTTAATCTTGATATATTCTTCAAGGTCAATCAAAGTCATAAACCAGTCTTTATTTAATAATTCGGCATGTAGACGGTTAAGTTTTTCTTCATTACCTGCTTTAAGCATAGCTGGAGAGATAATAAAATCAACGGAAGCCTTAATAACTTGGCTATTTTCATAGTATGAACGCGAGTGATAACCGCTGGTACGATATAGCTCAATAATTGTGTCGCTATCCTTACCAAACGTATAAATATTATCTTTACCAACCAGTTCCGCAATCTCAACGTTAGCACCATCCATAGTACCAAGAGTAACTGCACCATTTAGCATGAACTTCATATTTCCAGTACCACTAGCCTCTTTGGAAGCAAGCGAAATTTGCTCAGAAATATCAGCAGCTGGAATTAATCTTTCAGCAACACTAACATTGTAATTCTCAACATAAACAACTTTCAGATACTTATTTGCCTCGGGGTCATTATTGATAATTTCCTGCAAACATAAGATGGTATGAATCACATGTTTAGCAATGATATATGCTGGAGCCGCTTTACCGCCAAAAACAAAAGTAATCGGACGAATAGGCAATTTACCAGCTTTTACTTCAAGGTATTTATGGATAATGTAAAGCATATTCATTTGCTGACGCTTATATTCATGAATCCGCTTGATTTGTACATCAAAGATAGAATCAGGATTAACATCAATCCCCTGCCAACCTTTGATAAATTCAGCAAATTGTTTTTTCTTGGTATGCTTGATTGTAGCAAGTGTATCTAATACTTTAGCATCATCCTTAAATGGCAAGAGTTTTTCCAACTCAGTTGCATCATCCTTAAATTTACGCGTGATTAATTCACTGATATAATCGGTAAGTTCCGGATTAGTTTCTTGCAACCAACGACGGAAAGTAATTCCATTGGTTTTATTATTAAATTTTTCTGGATAGATTTTATAGAAGTGATTTAATTCACTATTTTTTAGAATCTCAGTATGTAACGCGGCAACACCATTAACGCTAAAGCCATAATGAATCGCAATATGCGCCATGTGTACTCGTCCGCTATCATCAATAATCGCAACAGAAGAGTCATTATATTTATCACGCACCTGCTTATCAAGATATTTAATAATATCGATTAGATGCGGAACAACTTTTTCTAGGTAATGTAGTGGCCATTTTTCCAAAGCTTCAGCAAGAATAGTATGGTTAGTATAAGCGGTAGTATTTTTTACGATCTCAATTGCATCATCAAGCTTGATACCTCTAGCCACTAGCTGACGGATTAACTCAGGGATAACTAGCGTTGGATGAGTATCATTAATCTGGATAACCACATGTTTATGTAATTCGCTTAATGCAACCCCGTTATTTTTAATCTCATCAAGGATATAATTTACTCCATTTGCAACCATGAAATACTGCTGATAAATCCGAAGCAAATGACCAGCTTCATCACTATCATCTGGATATAAAAATAGTGTCAAATTTTTCGCGATCTCATTTTTATCAAAATTAATCCCATCTTTAACTATTGATGGATCAAGAGTTTCAACATCAAACAAACATAATTTATTTACGCGGTTATTGTGATAACCAACCACATCAATCTCATATAAGCGCGAATTTACACTAAACCCACCAAACTCAACCGTATAAGTAGTATCTGTTTTACGTAGCCAGTCAAAACCTTTAATCCATGGATTAGGTTCTTCAAACTGTGAGTTTTCCTTAAATTTCTGACGAAATAAACCATACTGATATTTTAGACTGATACCATCACCCGGAATATCAAGCGTTGCAATTGAATCAAGAAAACAGGCAGCAAGTCGCCCTAGCCCACCATTACCTAAAGATGGCTCTGGCTCAAGGTTTTCAATCTCAGTAAGGCTTTTGCCATTTTCTACCAGCATATCACGGGTATGATCATAAAGAGAAAGGTTAATTAAGTTATTGGACAACAATTTACCAATCAGGAACTCACTAGATATATAATAAACTTTACGATTAGCTACTTCCTGTTTACGCCCTGCTATATGATTTCTAATAACTGTCAATAAAGCATAATAAATTTGTTCATTTGTCGCTGCACTTACCGGACAATTTAAAACCGCTTCCAAAGCTGATTTAACCTGAGCTTTTATATCCATAATTCCTTTTCTCTCTATAATTTTAATTTTATATTGCTTGTGATTTTACGCTAGACTAACTATCAGAAGATTACAGTTTTGTTACCATTAACAAAGATTCGATCTTCTAAAGCTAACTTCAAGGCACGCGCTAAAACTACTTTTTCAACATCGCGACCCGCTTGCTGCATATCCTGCCACTCGTAAGCATGATCGACATGGATTACATCCTGTTCAATAATCGGACCTTCATCAAGATTTTCATTGACAAAATGAGCTGTTGCACCAATAATTTTCACACCACGCTGATGTGCTTGCTTATATGGATTAGCTCCGATAAATGCAGGTAAAAACGAATGATGAATATTAATCATTTTATTTGGATAGCGCTTGGTAAATTCGGGGGTTAGAATCCGCATATATTTAGCAAGAACAATATAATCAATCGAATCAAACATAGCAAGAGTACTTAAAACCTTGGCTTCATGCTCTTCACGAGTAATATTATCGGCAGAAATATGATAGTACGGGATCTCGAAATGACTACATAAGGGACGTAGAGTATTGTAATTGGAAATAATCCCAACTATATTAGCATCAAGTTGCCCTTCGGCATAACGAATCAGAATATCGCCCAAAACATGCGCTTCTTTGGTTGCCATTAGAACTATGTTTTTTTTGCGGGTTAGTTTAATTATAATATTAGTCTCTTCGGGCATCTCAGCAGCAAGCATTTCATTCAGATGCTTGGCGTCGATATCACCAGCAACGACTGTCCGCATAAAAAACTGGTTTTGTTCGTTATCCACAAATTCGTTATTGCTGATTATATTCAGATTATTTTCAAAGAAGATCTTAGCGGCTTTATATACCAGACCCGAACGATCTGGAGCTTGGATTAATATTCGATATTGATTCAAAATTTGTAATTACCTGTTAAAAATTATTCTGGCATCCATGGCAAATCGGTTACGCCATATTTTATGCCTGATTGCTGCAAAGCTGTTGTTACTTGCGAGCGATGATGCGTCTGATGATTAAAAAAGTGAGTAACAAAAGTCCAATTAGGCTTAGTAATATATTTCTGGTATGCATTGCTAAAAAAACTATACTCAGTTACAAGCCATTCATTAGAAACCTGATTCGCCCAGTCATTAATTTGCTGATCAAGATCAGTCCGCGCCTTAATCCAATCAGCCCTTACTGGATAAATTATCTGGCGCGGATTAGTATAGGTTCGCTTTTTACCCGTAAATGTCTCAAGCCAGACTGTATCACCATAGATTAAGTGGTTTAATGTCCCGCAAATAGAATCGAAGAATAAGCCTTTTGCTTCTAGCCATACTTCATCATCCATCTCGGTAACAATATCAATAATATTAGCGTTTTGCCAGTGATTATATTTTGCCATTAATTTACAGTATTCGCGATCAATCATTTACTTCTCCTGATTTATTTATCGGCTATCATTTTGCCAGATTTCAGATCAGAAATTGACAATCCTTCTGTATATTGGCAATGCGGCAAATCCTTAAATGACTTCCAGCTACCGCCCCATTCGAGACCACACTTTTCGGCAATTTTGCCACACATAGTAAAAAGCTTAGTATTATTCCAATCTATCTTACCATCGACTAGCGGTGCAAAGTCAAAAGCTAGCCGATAATTATGAACCGACTCACCTGCCTTAGCCTTAGTTACAATCTTACCGGGAGTAGTTCGTCCCTGCGCATACAACGCATTTTGCGCGGCAGAATCACGATAAGTCGAAGTGATTACCACCTTTATGCCAGCTTTTTCGCATTCGGCTATAAACAGATAGCATAAGTCTTGCAACTTTGGATGCAAATCCTTAATATCTCGGGAATTTATCACTTACTTTCACCTGAAAGCAAAAGCGTTATTTTATCAAATTTAGGGGGTTAAAATATAGGAATATTGGGCTATTCAATAAATTGAGATATCTTTTGTGTATAAATGCTGCAATGCATGAGTATTTTAATCGCTATTCCGTTTAAAATACTGTTCTATTTATAATGGGAAATGATATGAAATACGTACTTGGTCTAGATTTGGGAATTACCTCTATTGGTTGGGCTATATATGATATGGAAAGCACAACCATTGAGAAATGTGGGGTTCGGTTATTTGATGCAGCTGAGAATCCAAAGGATAAATCACCGCTAGCTCAGCCTAGACGCGAAGCTAGAGGAATGCGCCGCCGGATTCGCAGACGCGCTTATCGCATGCAAAAGATTAAAGATCATCTTATTAATTCTGAATTAGTTTCAAAAGAAGAACTAGCAAATCTGTTCAATTCTACAACTAAAACAAAATCTGGTACATCACATTATGATGTTTATGAGTTACGTTACCTAGCACTGGATAGTTTACTTAGTAACCAGCAGCTAGCAAGAGTTTTAATTCATTTAGCTAAACATTGAGGCTTTAAATCTAACCGTAAAAAAGATAAATCTGTTGATGGCACTGTTAACAAAAGCCTAGCAGAAAACCGGAAACTATTAGAAGAAAATAGTTATCGTACTGTTGGCGAAATGCTATATAAAAATGATACTTTTAGTACTAATAAACGTAATCGTTTTGGCGAATATCGGGTTATGCTTCAGCGCTCAGATATTGGGGAAGAAGCAAAAATAATTTTAGATACTCAGCAGCGATTAGGGAATCAGTTAATCACCCAGCAGTTTATTGAAAAATATATCAAAATATTTAACTGGCAAAAGTCCTTTGACTGGCGTGGCAATATTATAGATATGGTTGGTAACTGTCAATTTGAAACAAATGAGAAGCGAGCGCCTAAAGCCTGTTTTAGTAGTGAAAAATTTATCGCTTTATCCAAATTAAACAATATCAAATATACCGAAAATTCATTTGAAAAAACACTAACAGCAAGTGAAATCCAGGAGATTCTTAACTTAGCAGCGGCGCGAACTACAAAAACCTTCAACATTACGTTTGCTACTCTACGTAATCACTTGGGATTATCGGATGAAGCAAGATTTAACTTTGTTAAATATGGTAAAAATGAGGACTTTCTGGAAGCTGAGAAGAAAACTAAAATAAAAGAGTTAGAGTTTAAAGCGACCCATGAATTAAAAGCAGCAATTGTCAGCCATTGTGGCGAAATTATATGGGGTAATCTGCTTAATAATACCGCGTTATTAGACACAATTGCCGTTGAATCAAATTATAACAAGACCGATGAAACCATCAAAACTGCGTTAGAAAAGTGTTTTGCCAAGCAAAAAAATAATTTTGATAGTAATAGCCAACAAGCCATAATCTCAGCTATTTTAGAAGAAGGGATTAGCTTTGACAAAAATATCAGTCTATCATTAAAAGCTTTACATAAAATCATTCCCCACCTCGAAAACGGGCAACGTTATGATGAAGCATGTGAATCTGCTGGCTACCACCATAGCCAAAAAAAGAAAAATGCCAATCCTAAATTACCTTCAATTCAGGCATTAGGTCTAGATAGTGAATTGACCAATCCGGTGGTTATTAGAGCTATTTCACAAGTGCGGAAGGTAATTAATGCAGTTATTGATAATTATGGTTCACCTTACCAGATCAATATTGAGTTAGCCCGTGATATTGGTAAATCTGTAGATCAACGAAATGAGATCAGTAAGCGACAAAAAAATAATCAAGCAAATAATGAGCGCTTAATTATGGAGTTTGAAGAACATTTCAGGCGCAAACCGATGAAGGATGAATTTACGAAATTTAAACTTTGGAAGCAGCAAGGCAATAAATGTATCTATAGTGGCGAATATATCAATCCTGAAAATATTTTACACGGTACCCATGCAACTGAGATTGATCATATTATTCCACACTCACGTAGTTTTGATGATAGCATGGGTAATAAAGTACTTTGCCTAACTCAGGAAAACCAACGTAAAAGTAATCAGACCCCATATGAGTACATAGGACAAAGTGGACATAATGAACAAGCATGGCACACATTTGAGGAACGTTGTAAGCTTATGAATAAAACTGGCTATCAACTAGGTTTTGACTATTCTAAATTAGATCGTTTATTACTTAAAAAAGTTGATGCACAAGGATTTATTGACCGAAATCTAAATGATACTCGCTATATTGCTAAATTTTGTAAAAACTATCTGGAAAACCATTTACAATTTTCTCATACTAAAGACAATAATAAACAGCGTGTACGTGTGTTAACCGGACAGGCAACAGCTTTTATCCGTAGCCATTGGGGATTAAGCAAATCACGGGAAGAAAATGATCTACACCACGCACAGGATGCCTGTGTAATTGCGACAGTTACGACTAAGTTGGTGCAAAACGTAACAAAGTATATGCACGAAAAAGAATTTAGTGCTGCTCCACAAATACGTTTTGTCGATGAAGATGGTATTATCCATGATCGATTCCCAATGCCAAATATAAATTTCCGTCAGCAAATTATTGAACGGGTAAACGAAGTATTTGTATCTCGCATGCCAAAACATAAGATTAGCGGGCAAGTTCACCTAGATACTATCCGCTCAAGTAAATACGTTGATAAACCAGTCGGAGAATATAACAATGGTAAGCCATTTTCAACGATTAGTAAACAACTGGCTGATAGTGGAATTAAATTAGATAAAGATGGTGAAATCCCTACCCTCTGCCCAACTTATAAACAGCATAATCCAAATATTTACAGATTACTAAAAGAACGACTGGAAAAACATGATAATGATGCAAAAAAAGCTTTTGTTGAACCAGTATATGCCCCACGGAAAGACGGCACACCAAGTGAAGCTCAGATAAAAACCATAAAAATTACTCAAGCGCAGAATATTGGGGTAAGAGTAAATCATGGTATAGCTGATAATGGCGGGATGATACGTATTGATATATTTAACAAGGATGGTAAGAATTATATTGTTCCGGTTTATTTATCTGATGTAATAAAAGCAGAATTACCAAATCATTTTAAGCAGGGTAAAAACTGGGCTTTATTATCAACTAATCACAAATTCATGTTTAGCTTATTTAATGGTGATTTAATTAAAATAGCTGGAGACTTAAATTATTACTACTACAGTGAATATGATGTTGATTCCACAGCAAATATTAAATTTTTTTACCAAGATGGAAGAAAAAAGATTAATGAAAATGGAAAGGTGGAGCTAGTAAAAATAAAGAAAGGTATTCAAAATATTAAAATAGAAAAATATCAGGTTGATGTTTTAGGAAACATTTCAAAAGTTGAGAAAGAAAAGCGCCTTGATTTTAGTCAGTTACAATCTCAGAAAAATAAACCAGCATGACTTTTCGCTCGGTAATGATTAGTAATCCAAGTTGTCTACAAATTAATAAATCTCAATTGCAGATAACTCAAGATAGTAGCAAATTTACTGTACCACTCCAAGATATTGCCTGTATCGTTTTGAATCATTATGCCATTAATCTGAGTGGTGCAGTACTTAGTAGCTGTGCAGATAATAATATCGTGTTAATTAGCTGCGATAATACCCATCTACCAAATGGAATATTCTATAGTTTTTTGCCACATTCCCGCCAAAACTTGGTATTACAACGGCAGCTAAGTCTGAGCCAACCATTTAAAAAGCGTCTTTGGCAAAATATTATTGAACAGAAAATCACCAATCAGGCTAGTGTAATTGAGAAGATTTACCCTGCCAGTATGGAATTAACAAAGCTCCGACACTTGGCACAAACAGTATTATCTGGCGATAAAAATAATAATGAAGCTCAAGCAAGTAAAATCTATTTTCCTGAGTTATTTGGTAGAGATTTTATCCGAATAGGCAAAAATCGGAATACAAGCAATAATGAATATCAGGAAATAAACGGTTTACTAAATTATGCTTATACCATTATTCGTAGCTTGATTTGCCGAGCCTTAGTTGGTTATGGACTATTACCAACATTAGGATTATTTCATGATAATCAGTTTAATGCCTTTAATCTTGCTGATGATTTTAT
>JBDHRI010000157.1:0-3653 GCA_039807465.1 Burkholderiales bacterium
CTACGTAACCAAGTAAGTTGCCGTTTTGCTAGTTGCCGTGTTGCTGCCATACCTTCCATCCTAAGACTCTCATAATCAATCATACCCTCAAGATAGCTCCACACCTGAGAATAACCAACTGCACGCATTGAATTATGTTTATCCGTCAATTCAGGATATTGTAGGCGTAAATTAGCAACTTCATCAATAATTCCCATTCCAAGCATTGAGTCAAAGCGTTGATTTATTCTTTGGTGTAAAAGCTCCCGATTAGAAGGCATTAGTCCTAGCGATAGATACTCACAGTCGTGAAGTCCAGGAATCCACTTTTCTTTTTGCATCATAGACATAGGTTTACCACAGATATAGTAAACCTCAAGAGCGCGTTCAATTCGTTGTCTATCATTTTGATTAATTTTAGCTGCTGAAACCGGATCTATCGCCATTAGCTTCTGATGCATGAAAAGATTTCCATTTTTATCAAAATCAATCTCGAGTTGCTTACGAATTTCAGAGTTTGCAGCCGGAAGTTCAGAAATACCATTAATTAATGCATTAAAATACATCATGGTACCACCAGTTAATACGGGTAAGTTACCTCGACAACATATATCATCAATACACCGATTACAGTCTTTTAAAAAATCAGCAACAGAATAGTTTTCAAGCGGGGACAAGATATCAATCAAATGATGCGGTACCTGTGATAACTCAGCTAGCGAAGGTTTGGCACTGCCAATATCAAGCCCACGATAAATCAGCGCAGAATCAACACTAATAATTTCTATTGGCAAATGATTTGCAAGACTAAGCGCGATAGCTGTTTTACCAGCGGCTGTAGGCCCCATCAGAAATATGGCACGCTTATTTGCCACTCATAACTTCCTGAAATAAACTTTTCCAATTAACCGGGAACCCCATTGCTTCAACATTTATATTATAAATCTCGATTAAGCCGGTCAATTTCTTATAAAATGGCTCATGAAAACCAAGAACCTTCAAAACATAAAGAATCAATACCAGTACTGTATAAATTCGGCTACCTTCACACAGTGCTTGACTTATCGCCCGATGTTCATCATCAACAATACATTCAAAGCTAAAATTTCGGTTCCAGATACGATTATGATGTGCCGCATAATTACGAATCAATGTAAGATTATCAAGAACAGCTTGCAATACACTGTAATGAATCCGGTAGCGTTTGGCAACTGCTGCCTTATCTTCCTGACTCTTTAGATTCATAAACCATTTACTTAGTTGTCCGATTGATGTTAGCTCAATTGCAATCCAGACTGGGGGCATTTCTGGATCATTATAACGATGATAATATTCACTCACCAGTAGATCATGACTGGCTTTAATTTGGTACTGTAGTTTCTCGATACTATCGTTCAGAAGTCGATGATCACGGAAAAGTTTATGCTTCATATAAAAATGCGGACCATATTTCCAGCTGAGGTTAATAAATTGAGTCCTTACCGAAATTTCAATTTTCTCTATTGCTTCAAGAAGTAGATTTCTTAACCTGCTATCAAATTCATAAATCTTGACAACATCTTTAAAATTGGTATTTACCTTATACAGCCGTGAAGTAGTATCAGCAAAAAAAGGCACAGAATAACTCAAAAAACGGTGAAAATAAACTTCTTCAAGAAAATCCTTTGCATATGGATAATCATCAATAACCATACCACGGGCACGCAGAATTTTGATCTGATCATCTACGTCAGCTGGTGGGTTTAAATAGATGTTACGCTGTTCAAATAAATCATGCATTTCCTGATTGCTGTTATCTATCACTAGCTATTATCTCCTTAGTAATATTTAATTTTTGACTTTGTCGATTTATTCTAGAGTAGTTAGCTCATTGCCTGTTCAAGATCTTTAATAATATCTTCTACATCTTCAAGCCCAACCGAAAGACGAATCATCCCTTCAGTTAGCCCAATTGCTTCACGGGCTTCGCGGGTCATTGCAGCATGGGTCATTGATGCTGGATGAGTTATCAGGCTCTCAGTTGATCCAAGGCTTTCTGCTAAGGCACAAAGCTTTACTTTATTCATCACCGAAATTGCTTTATCGTAGCCTTCAACCATCTCAAAAACCAGCATACCACCATGATAACCTGCTGGATGCTGTTTTTTTGCTAATTCAAGCTGCGGAAAATCATCCAATCCAGGATAAATCACAGAGCTAACCTTGGGATGATTTTTCAGGTATTTTGCAACTTGCAAGGCATTATCTGAATGTTGTTTTATCCTTAGCCCTAATGTTTTTAAGCCCTGTAAAATCAGCCATGCTTCAAATGGTGCCTGAATATTACCCAAATTTTTGCGTGTATATTCAAAATCAGTTGCCAATTGCTGGTTAGTAGTTAATAATGCCCCTCCAACGGTTGAATTATGCCCATCAATATATTTGGTTGTCGAATATAAAATGATATCCGCGCCCAAATCAAATGGTTTTTGCAATGAAGACATAAATGTATTATCTACGACAAGCGGGAGATTATTCTCCTTAGCTATTTTACTAATTGCTTCAATATCATTTAATTTAAGGGTTGGATTGGCTGGGGTCTCAAGAAATATTAATTTAGTGTTGGGCTGAATTGCCTTAGTAACATTTTCAGGATCGGCAGCATCAACATAGCTTGCAGTAATCCCATATTTAGAAAGAATACTGTCAATTAACCGGACACTACCGCCAAAAAGCACATCGGAGCAGATTAAATGTTCATCCTTTTTCATTAATGTCATAAGTAAGGTAGTCATTGCCGCCATTCCGGTGGCAAAACAGGTGGCGTAGGAATTAGCCCCTTCAATCACAGCTAGCCTCAGCTCTAAAGATTTAACAGTTGGGTTTGAAGAACGCGAATAGGTATGCCCTTTATTGATACCAACGCCCTCTTGTGCATAAGTTGCAGTCTGATAAATTGGCGGTAAAATCGCTCCAGTTACCAAGTCAGGGCTGGTTCCACCATGAATTGAACGCGTTGCTTCCCCTGCTTCAGTTAAATCACGGTTAAAATATCTGCTTTCCATTTATACTCTTGATCTTTCAAACTAGGACTTTGCCGTCCTTTAAAAAATATTTCTCATATACTGCTGTGTACACTTCGGAATATTTTTATACGTCCTTCGCGTTCACAATTAAAATACTATGAGTATACATTGACCCAATAGTTATACCAAATAAGTATGAGAATTAAATACCTGCTTAATCTGGTTAAATAGTTCATTCTGCTCAGCTTTGGGTATTTTTAATCCAGAAATTGCTGATTTAAATAAATCCTGCATTTCCTTCACGTCGTAGCCAACGTGCTCTAATGAATCCTTATTGGCAAAACCATCATGTATTTCATCAACAGTAAAGCCACCCTTACCATCAAGGGAAATATCTAGCGTAGTAACCTTACCAAACAGATTATGCATATTACCCATAATTTCCTGATAGGCACCAACTAAAAATACGCCAATCATATACGGATTATTTGCATCAAACCGCGGCATTTTCAAAGATGGTTCATTACCTTGAAAATCCATATAATTATTTATTTTCCCATCCGAATCACAAGTAATATCTTCTATCATTGAACGCATTACTGGCTCTTCATTCAAATGCGAAATTGGCATTACCGGGAATAATTGCGAGATTGCCCAACTATCAGGCAT
>JBDHRI010000024.1:0-17470 GCA_039807465.1 Burkholderiales bacterium
AGGAAGTATCGGTCTTACTGGCTGTATTAATAATAATGGTGATGATGGTGATAATAGCCGCTTAGGGAATAATAGCTATTACATGCAGCCAGTCAAATTAAATATCATTAATAAAGAAGCTACTGCATTTAGCAAAATAATTATCACTGATAAACAAAATAAAGAAATCTTAAATCAAAGTTTTGCTTGTGCAGCTGGTGCAACTTGCCCGATTGACTTTAAGGAACGCTTACAAGCACCAATCACACTTAAATTTTATAACCAGAATAAATTAATAACTACTTATACAATAGTCGATGTTGCGGGTAATTTTGGTAAAATTGAAACCAGTGATGTAATGCTAGGAACTTATATCTACAAACAGCTTAAAGCCAAAGATACACAACTCGCAGCAAATTTAAGTAGTCGCTTGGATACATTTTTTGATTGCTATTGTAGCCCAGACAAACGCCCAGATAATTTTGAAGAGTTAGGGCTTTATTATAAAGCAATGGTGGTACAAGGGAAACAAACCGATGATCAATTTTATACTAAGCTGTTTGCCGATTTAAATGCGGGTAAAAAACTGCCGGGGGGATCTTTCTCGAAAAAGAAACAACAATTGGCTCAGCTAAAATCTTTAACAACAAAAACAGCTCCAGTACAGCTTAAGTCAGCAAATGGCGGATCTTGTAGCCAATATACTTCAGACATCATGACGGCATTTTCAGCACTCAAACTTTTCCCAATCCCTGGTTTTAATGGTCCATTTGATTTTGCCGATCGGGTAGTTAAAGGAGCCTGCGATAGTTTCGAGGGCAATGTTCTTAATGGTTTAGATGAAATCAAAAATAAACTAAATGAAATGGATGCTAAACTTGATGCAATTGGATACCAGATTCAGGAACTAGCTGACAAAATGGATCATCAGAATTTGAGCAAAAATATTTCTGAAATTAATAATAAGATTGAGGAATGGTCGGCATTACGCGATTCTTATTACCAGATCTTAAACGGTGGGCATTATAAAAATTTTAGTGACTTTTTGCAAAAAAATGGTAATGTGGCTGGCGTTATGCAAAAAGATGGTTCGGCGAAGGCATTTCTTACTTTGCAGCTTAAAAATTTTAATACCTATTATAACCAAATTAATGAATCAAATCGATTGAGTTCTATTCGAGACTCCTTGTTATCTCTTTGTGGTACAGCAGAAAATATTCATGAGGATGTGATAACTCGTAGATTCCAGTGTAATCTAATTGCCTCGGATATGATTGCAAAACTAACCAGTACCGCACAGGAAGAAAAACTTATATTAAGTGATATTTCGAGTGCGATTATGAAAGACCCGGGATATCAGGATATCCTTAAAGATAGTTCAATTCTTCCTCCGGTTGGTACCTCATGGGAAAAAGTTGATACTACAGTATCGCAACAGCAAGTCGATAAACTTAAAATTGTACAATCAACATTTGCTAGCAATGGTATTCCGTTTATTCCTTATCAGGGCTTATCGGAAGAATTACAAAAAAATATCGCTACTGTCGGTTGTAATTATAAAGATACCGATGTACCAAATATTACCTACTGGAAGGCAGATGTAGATAAATCAAAACCTTGGAATACCTATGTTTCAGTTGTTTGCAAGAATAAAAATAAAGACGAAGAAAAAGAAGTTTATTCTGATTATAATTATTATCTGGAGGGTGATAACAATGTACGTAATATTCTGGGTGTACTAGTGTCTGATAAATATTTAAACAATGCTTGGAACCGTCCGAGTAATGAAAAATTTTATGAAATGAGTAATGCTGATACCCTGAAAATTTCAGTAGGCATCTATCTGGCAGGTTTTGATGGCAAACTTCTATCTTTCAATTCGGATACAGATAGTAATTTTAGTACTCGCATTACCAATTCAAGTGTATACAATAATCCTCTAAGATGGCTTGATGATAAAGGGATGTTATTTTCAGAAATATGGGCGCATGGTGACAATGAGCGCAGTCGTTATTATTTAATCCCAATGTCTTATATTCATAATGGAGTGACCTATACCTTTGGCTTAAAATATAAAGGTTATAATCCTGGGCTGGTGGATGCAGATAACGAGTTAAGTGCAAGATTAATTTGCCTTACCTCAGGTTGTCAGGAAGATACAACTTCCAATTCTACAAAATTAACATTTAATTCAGGTTTAAACGTTATGATCGATGGTGGTGGTGAGAAAGTGACTGGACGTCGTTACCTACACATCTGGTAACCTTATTATTAAGCACCTAAACAAATAGGGCAGTATCTACTGCCCTTTATCTTAGCGATAGGAAGTTCTACTATGAATAAAAAAATGATTACGATCTTATTGACCTGTATCGGTTTAGCACACGCATATAATTTTGATGGCACATATACAGGCAATGGAAAAAGTATTGAAACAATTATAATTAATAAGAGCAAAGTTAGCCTTGTAAGTAAATGCTCCTCCGGTAGATGTAAATGGACTGGCGCCGCTGTCAAATCATTAAGGATCAATGATGGAAATACACTGGTGCTTGAATTAGCGCCACTTAATAATAATGGTGTTAGTTTTTATCCTACTTTAGTGTTAACGCCAACACGTGATTCACAATCAATTCAAGCGGTAATGATTAGTTACAGAGGCTACAGTAAAGGTGCGATAGCTGAAAGTGATGATCCGGGATATGGCTCATACTCTGAAATTCTGACTAGAAAATAAATTAATCACTTACTGAGCCACTAAAACAACAGGGTAGTATTTACTACCCTGTTTCTTTTTAAGATTCCCAAAATTTGTGGTTATTTAACTACAGTTGTTGGTGGAAACCTCTTTCTAACGATAAAACCTTTGAAATATTTCTGCTTTTTTGCCAATTATTTGACAGTGCTGAAGTTTTCGTGATAAAGTGTAGCATTGTGGGGTAATGTGTCTATTTGTGGGGTAAAAATAATGCTTGGTGGGGTAACTCATCTTAATCTTGATCCGAAAAATCGGCTGGCTATACCAGCTAAGTATCGCGATATCCTCCAGAATCTTTCTGGTGGCAAGATAGTTATTACCCTTGAGTCAGCACAATGCCTCTTAATCTACCCTGAAAACGAATGGGATACTGTGCGCGATAAAGTACAGAATTTACCAAATTCGCTTCATCCATTAGTAAAAAGTTATCAGCGATTAGTTCTTGGTTATGCTGAGAATCTTGAACTCGACAAGTCAGGGCGAATTCTGCTTCCTGCTACGTTGAAGCAGATGGCAAAATTGGATAAGGAAATAGTATTAGTCGGCATGGGCAATAAATTTGAGCTTTGGGATAAAAATAGTTGGCATCAGGAAACCGAGAAAGCATTACAGTCTTCAGCAGAAGATTTGGCGCAGCTACTTAATGGGTTTAATTTGTAATAGGTATGCATTATTCAGTTTTGCTTCAGGAATCGATTGAATTACTAAATATTAAGTCTGACGGTGTATATATAGACGGTACTTTTGGACGTGGAGGTCATAGTCGAGCGATTCTTGATAAATTAGGTATAAATGGTCGGCTGATTGCATTTGACAAAGATCCGGAAGCAACCGCATATGCAGAGCAGAATTTTACCGATAGTCGATTCAAAATTATTCATGCTAGCTTTGCCAGTATTAAACAACAGTTGTTTGATCTGGGAATAAGCCAGATTGATGGGATATTACTTGATTTAGGAGTTTCTTCACCACAGCTGGATAATGCTGAACGAGGGTTTAGCTTCCGGCATGATGCACCGCTTGATATGCGAATGGATAATAGTAAAGGAATCACGGCGGCAGAATGGTTATTAACCGCTAGTGAAGAAGAAATGGCAGATGTTTTTTGGCGTTATGGTGAGGAGCGATTTTCACGAAGAGTTGCCAAAGCAATCATGCGTGAGCGCGAGGTTAAGCCATTGGCAACTACGCATCAATTGACAAAGCTGATCGAGGCGCAGATTCCATACCGTGAACGAGGTAAAAATCCTGCAACCAGAGTGTTTCAGGCGATACGGATTCAAATAAATAATGAGCTGGGTGACTTGGAGCAGATACTTTCAGATGTCCCGCAGATGTTGACTTTAAATGGGCGGTTTGTAGTTATCAGCTTTCACTCATTGGAAGATCGTTTAGTTAAAATTGCCTTTAATGAGCGTGCCTCAGCTGATAAGTTGCCAAAATGGGCAATGGTAACGGGTCAAGAAGCCGAGTTTGAGGTGATAGCGAAAAAGGTTCGAGCATCAATGATCGAAGTTGATGAAAATAGCCGGAGTAGAAGTGCCGTCTTACGTTGTCTTGAACGCCTCAAAATTACACAAAAATAAGAAATTATTATGGATAATGTACTTAAATTATTTAATCTTCTCTTAGTAGCAATACTAATTGGCAGTGCTTTTAAACTTATAAATCAGCGTTTTCAGGCAAGAAGTTATTATATGCAGTTATCTCAATTGCAAAATAAAATGGATGGGATAAACAAGGAGTACACCCGTCTCGAGATTGAAGAAGGTACCTACTCTTCCGGTTTGGCAGTCCAAGATTATGCTTTACATAACTTGGGGCTGGTAGAGGCAGATAAACAACATATTTTGGAATTAAAATAAAATGATAGCAAATGACGATATCCAAAAGCTGTACTGGCGAATAAAAAATGGTGATGCAGCAGAAATAAAGCCTGAGTCATCAAACGCTTCATTGACCAAAGGTAGAGATCGGGCTAGTATTATAAACTATATTGCATTAGGGTTAACCTGTGCCGTTTTATTACGCCTTGCATATATTAATACGGTTAGTAGTAAATTTCTCTCTGATCAGCTAAACACTCGTGTTTTGCGAACAGTTAAATTAACTGCAATGCGTGGAACTATTACCGATCGAAATAATCGTCCATTGGCTGTTAGTACTCCAGTTGATTCTATCTGGGCTGATCCATCAGAAATGGAAAATTTGAGTGAAGCTCAGGTAATCCAACTTGCCAAAGCAATGAATATTTCAGTTGCTGAATTAAATACCAAATTAAATGATAAAAATAAGACTTTTGTTTATCTGAAACGGGCAATGTCTCCACAGCAAGCGAAAGACGTTTTAAACTTGGATATAGATGGTATTTATAGTTTGCAAGAGTTTAAGCGATATTATCCTAGTGGTGAAGTAACTGCTCACGTAGTTGGTTTTAATAATATTGATGATAAGGGCGCTGAGGGTATCGAGTATGCCGATGATAAGCTTTTGCAGGGAGAAGCTGGATCTAAGCAGATTATCCGTGATTTACGTGGTCATGTGGTAGAAAATGTTGGAGTTATGCAGCCAGCAAAAAATGGGCAGCAAATTGCGCTTTCAATTGATAATCGGATACAGTATATTGCATATACAGCCTTAAAGGCACAGGTTGAAAAATCTGCTGCTAAGGGTGGTTCGGCAGTAGTTCTTGATGCTCGTACTGGTGAAGTTTTAGCAATGATTAATATGCCGACATATAATCCTAATAATCGAGGTGGTATTGATCCTGATATGTTAAAAAATCGTGCGGCAGTCAATGTTTATGACCCGGGATCTATCATGAAACCATTAGTAATAGCAAAGGCTCTGGATGATAAAATTGTCACGCCACAAACTGTGTTTGATACCCATCCATACGTGGTTGGACCCAAGTTAATCAAGGATGATCACGCCTATCCCCGCATGACTGTTGCAGAAATTATTCAGCATTCAAGTGACATTGGTACATCAAAAATTGCCATGAAGTATAAGCCACAGCCGCTATGGGAATATTATCGTAAAATTGGTTTTGGACAAAAGCTTGGAACTGGATTTCCTGGTGAAACCAAAGGTATTTTGAATGATTGGCGTAAATGGTATCCAGTAGACCAGGCATTAATGTCATATGGTTACGGTATTTCGGTAAGTTTGTTTCAGATGGCTCATGCTTATACTATCTTCACCAATAATGGCTGTTTGCTTCCGGTTAACTTCAATAAATTACAGCCAGGGCATACTCCAGCTTGTGAACAGGTTATTTCACCAAATACAGCAGCAACCATGCGTTCAATTCTGGCTGCAACTACCGAGGAAGGAACTGGTAAAAATGCCCGGGTTGCTGATTATACAGTTGCGGGTAAAACTGGTACTGCGCAGATTCTTGAGCATGGACGCTATACTGATAAAAAACATATTGGTTCATTTGTTGGCTTTGCACCAGCACTTAATCCTAGAATCATTGTTGCGGTGATGATAGATCAGCCAACTAAAGGGCTTTATTATGGAGCACAGACCGCTGCACCTGTATTTGCTGCAATTACCGAGCCTACATTAAAAGTGCTTGGGGTTCAGCCAGATAAATAGGAGTGCTTGTGTTTAGTCTAAAAAATAACCTGCTTTCAGATGAGATAATTGCCCAGCACGTCAATGTGTTGGGCATATTGCTTGCTAATCAGGGTAATCTAGTCATTGATAGTCGTAAGGTTAATTCGGGCGATGTTTTTTGCGCATACCAAGGTACGGCAAATGATGGTCGTGAATACATCAATTCTGCGATTGAAAGAGGTGCTACTGCAATTTTGTATCAACCGCCCTATTCTGATATCCAGACAAAACTAGAAAATCATCCAATTGAAAATTTGATGCAGTTGGTTGGTATATTTGCTGCGCATAAATATAATTATCCATCTAAATCCATAAAAAATTTCGCGGTCACCGGAACTAATGGCAAAACTTCGATTACCCATTGGTTAAATCAGGCTTATACTTCTCTTGGCTATAAAACCGGAATTATCGGTACTACCGGAGCCGGAATCTATCCGAATTTGAACGACTATGCATCCACTACACCTGATCCAGTTACCTTGCAACAGCTATTGTTAAAATTTAAGAATGCAGCTGTAAATGTTCTTGCGATGGAGGTATCCTCTCATGCGCTTCACCAAGGGCGAGTTAACGGGGTTAATTTTGATACTGCGATTTTTACTAATTTAACTCAGGATCACCTTGACTATCATCTGACGATGGATAATTATTTTGCTGCAAAAGAAGAACTTTTTTACTGGAGTGGCTTAAAAAATGCTGTAATTAATAGTGATGATCCATATGGTCAGAGAATAATTACAGGTTTGGAAAATTCACACAGCACAGCTAATATAATAAGCTATGGAATTAATAGCGGAGATATTCGTGCTAGAGATATAAAGCTATCCAATCGTGGTTGTGAATTTATATTAACTTATGCCAAAGAGGAAGCGCAAATTTATGCTCCAGTAATCGGCTTATTTAACATTTATAATCTTTTGGCGGTGATTGCTTCATTATTGGTGGATAACATTAATTTTTCACAAATAAAAGATTTAATTGCTCAATTGAAGCCTGTTACTGGGCGGATGGATGCCAAAATAATTGATGGCAAGCCATTAGTTGTAGTTGACTATGCGCATACTCCGGATGCTCTTGAGAAAGCCTTATCAACATTAAACGAAATTAAGGGGAATGGTAAATTAATTTGTGTTTTTGGTTGTGGCGGCAATCGTGATCGTAGTAAGCGTCCATTAATGGGGCAGGCTGTTGCAAAATATGCTGACAAGATAATTATAACTACTGATAACCCGCGATTTGAAGAACCAGAAGCAATAATAGCTGATATCTTACCTGCAATGGCAGATAATAAGCACTATCAGGTTGAGATCAAACGTGAGGAAGCCATTTATACAGCAATTAATATGGCAGCACCTGATGATATTATTCTTGTGGCTGGTAAAGGTCATGAACCATATCAGGAAATAAAAGGTGTGAAATATTCATTTAGTGATCTTGAGATTGTTGCACAAATACTTAGCAAACATGGCTCTTAAAGGTTGATGAATGCTTGAATTACCCGAATAATAATGCTGCAATAAATAATAAGCTATAAATTTTGCAGTAGAGTGGTTGGGGTTTAGGGATTATTTAAAAATCTAATAATCAGGGGAAGATTAAAAATTATGCTAAAAATTAGCGCAAAAGAAATTGCACAAATGGCAGAAGGGGAACTGTCAAAGAGCTTTGATTGTGATGCTATTATAAAACAAATTGTTATAGATAGCAGGCAAGTTAAAGAGAATAGCCTTTTTGTGGCTATTTGTGGTGATACTAATGACGGGCATAATTATGTCAGACAGGTAGTTGAGAAATCAGGTAATTTTGCAATCGTGAATGCTGATTTTCCCCTCGAATTGCCTAATCTGATTCGAGTTAGTGATACCACTCTTGCTCTTGGTAAGCTTGCCGCTAATTATCGGAAGAAGTTTACAATACCGATTGCTGCAATTACTGGTAGCAATGGTAAGACCACCGTCAAAGAAATGGTTAAAAGTATTTGTGATCGTGAATTTGGCAAGGAACATGTTCTTGCGACAAGCGGTAACCTAAATAACCATCTGGGTTTACCTTTGACTATCCTTGAACTCAAGCAAAGCCATAAAGTGGCGATTTTTGAGATGGGAATGAATCATAGTGGGGAACTGGATTATCTAAGTAAAATAGGGCATCCAACAGTTGCTATCATAAATAATGTAATGTTTGCGCATGCTGGACACTTTGGTTGTATTGAAGATATTGCTCGTGCTAAAGGCGAAATTTATCATGGGCTTAATGATGGTGGTATTGCCTGTATTGATATTTCCAGTGAATACACAAAACTCTGGTTAGATAATGATATAAAACAATGCAAGACATTTGTTTATGGCAAGGAAGAAACCAATTGTTATCTGAAGTCAATAGAAGGCGGTGTTGGCTATTATATTACACCACTTGGTGAGCTCGAAATTAAGCTTAGAGTTTTGGGGCAACACAATTATTATAATGCATTAACGGCAATTGCCTTGACAGTGAATCTTGGGTGTTCATTAAAATCAATTAAAAATGGGCTTGAAAGCTATTCTGGTTATAAAGGGCGGTTGGAATTAAAAAATGCATTTAATGGTGCGTTAATTATAGATGATACCTATAATGCAAATCCAGATTCGGTAAAAGCAGCACTGAATGCAATTCAAGGTTTGCCTCGTCCATACTGGTTTATTTTTGCGGATTTAAAAGAGCTTGGAATACATGAGTTTGAATTCCATCAGGAAATTGGTGAATATGCAGAAGCCGCCAATGTTGATATGTTCTTGACAGTAGGTGATCTGGCTGCTCATGCGGCAAAATTTTTTAGTCGGGATAAAATCCATTTTGCCACTAATCAGGATATAGTAAAATACTGCCTGACTAATCTGCCAAAAAATGCAACATTGCTAATTAAAGGTTCAAATTCAATGCATTTGGGGGAAGTAGCAGAAGAGCTCAGTTTAGGTAGAAAAATATTGTAAAGGCACTTTTTGTGCTAATACCGTGACATTTGCAAAGGATATCGAATGCTTTACCTATTGGCACAATATCTGGAAAAACATATTGGGGCATTCCGGGTTTTTGATTATGTAACTTTTCGTGCTCTTTTAGCAGGAATATTTTCTCTCAGCATTTCTATGCTATTAGGAAAACCAGTCATTAGCTGGCTCACTAGCTTAAAAATTGGACAAACTGTACGTAGTGATGGTCCGCAGACTCACCTAGTAAAATCTGGCACTCCAACTATGGGTGGGGTTTTGATTATTCTGTCAATTATTCTTACTACATTATTTGTTGCCGATCTTTCTAATCAATATATCTGGATACTATTATTTGTCCTAATCACAACCGGAGCTCTAGGATTTATTGATGATTATCGTAAAATTGTTTATAAAGATCCGAAAGGCCTACCCCCGCGTGCGAAAATGATCGGACAATCATTGATTGCATTAATTACTGGATTATATCTGGTATATGTGGTTGAAATGCCAAATACAACGGAAGTTGTGGTGCCTTTTTTTAAATCAATTCAATATCCATTTGGAGTGGTTGGTTTTTTGATTTTGACCTACTTTGTTATTGTTGGTAGCTCAAATGCGGTTAATCTGACTGATGGTTTGGATGGTCTGGTATCTGTGCCGATAATAATTGTTTCTTTGGGGCTTGCAATTTTTGCCTATATTGCCGGACATAAAATTTTTGCTAATTACCTTTATCTTCCTCATATTCCATTAGCACATGAGGTGGTTGTGTTTTGTGCTGCAATTGTTGGCGCTACACTTGGCTTTTTGTGGTTTAATGCTCATCCGGCACAGGTCTTTATGGGTGATGTTGGTGCGCTTGCCTTGGGAGCTACCTTAGGTACGATTGCAATTATTGTCAGGCAGGAAATAGTTTTTGGTATCATGGGTGGACTTTTTGTAATTGAGGCTATTTCAGTAATGTTGCAGGTGGGCTCTTATAAGCTCAGAAAAAAAAGAATTTTTCTTATGGCACCAATTCATCATCACTTTGAATTAAAAGGTTGGAAAGAAACTCAGGTTGTAGTGCGTTTCTGGATTATTAGTATAATATTTTTACTTATTAGTCTTTCAACAATCAAGCTAAGATAATTGCGTATTTAATGAGTATTTATGCGGAAAATAGATTTCAGTCAGGAAACTTTTGTCGTTATTGGTGCAGGGGAAACTGGGCGTTCAATATACCGTTACCTTAGTTATCGGAAGGCTAATGTATTAAATGTCTTAGATACCAGAGAGAACCCTCCTGAATTTATTGATAATATAATCGTAATCGGTGGTAAGCTTGATTATAAAAATCTGGCAGCTGCCTCGATTGTGGTAATAAGCCCAGGGGTCTCGATTTACGAGCCAGCCATTCAGGAAGCACTCGCTAATAATAAACTGGTTGTAGGAGATATCGAGCTGTTTGCCCAAGAGATTTCCGCTTGGGATTCTAAAGTAATTGGAATTACCGGAAGTAATGGAAAAACTACAGTTACCAGTTTGACTGGTTTTCTTGCTTCTGAATTGGGGGTTAATACACTTGTTGCGGGTAATATTGGTACTCCGGTACTTGATGCCCTGATCTCAATTGAGTCAACAAATAATTACCCTGAACTAATTGTACTTGAATTATCCAGCTTTCAGCTTGAAACAACCCATAGTTTAATGCTTGATAGTGCTACGGTTCTGAATATTTCTGAAGATCATCTTGATCGTTATCGAGATTTACTTGAATATGCTTATGCTAAAGCCAATATTTTTAATAATTGCAAGGTTCAGATATTAAATCTTGAAGATCCTTTAGTTATGTCAATGAGCCGTAGTCATTTGCCGCAAATATTTTTTGCTAGTGAAAAGGCTCAATATTCTCTCATTCAAAATACTGAAGGGCTTTTTCTTGCTGTCAATAATACCCCTCTACTTAATACTGAAAAATTGCAACTGGTTGGACGGCATAATTACCAAAATAGTTTGGCAAGTCTAGCACTATTGGTTGCTTGCGGTTATCCGTTAGCTGATCTTCTTGAACCCTTAACCAGGTTTGCTGGGCTTGAGCACCGTATGCAAAAAATAGCCGAAGCGAATAATGTTATCTATATTGAAGATTCAAAGGGTACAAATGTTGGTGCGGTTATTGCTGGAGTTAGTGGTATAGATCGTCCGGTTCATTTGATCCTTGGCGGAGATGGTAAAGGGCAGGATTTTGCGCCTTTACGTATGATGGTCCAAAATAAATGTAAGTCGGTAGCATTAATCGGGCAGGATGCGACTAAAATTGCGACAGTGCTTGACGGAATTCCTAATATTACTAAATATTCAACTCTTGAAGATGCCATTACTGCCTGCCATAAAAATGCTGTTGCTGGTGATGCAGTGATACTTTCCCCTGCCTGTGCTTCATGGGATATGTTTACCAATTATAAACACCGGGCACAAGTTTTTAGTGATACTGTAAATGCGCTTATTCAGAAAAACACTTAATCAGTTTAGTCCGGCAAAGCCGCGAAATATAAAAGTTGGAATTGATAATAATATATTATTTGCTGCAATTCTACTTTTGACGTTAGGGCTTTTAATGGTTTATTCAGCTTCAATCGCATATGCCGGAAAAGATTCAGGAAGTGGTAACCAATATTTTTATATGATTCGCCATATAATGGCAATCAGTCTTGGCTTGGTTATAGGTGTTCTGGCATTTAATCTTCCAACTTCGTTTTGGCAAAAGAACTCTAACAAAATTATCGTTGGGGTAATTATTCTTTTGATTGCCGTTTTGATCCCGCATGTTGGACGTCTTGTAAATGGTTCCAGACGCTGGTTACCATTGGGGTTACTTAATTTGCAACCATCAGAGCTGGCAAAAATAGGTATTGCCATTTATATGGCAAATTACTTTTGTGGCAAAACCCTTAGCTTTCGGAAATTTAGAAGCGATGTCCTGCCCGTTACAATAACCTTGTTGACAATTTGTGGTTTATTACTTGCCGAACCTGATATGGGTTCAACTACAGTCGTATTTCTAATTGCGCTTACGATTCTTTTTCTTTCTGATCTTGATGTTCGGCTAATTATTGCCATGGTTTTACTTGGTGCAGTTGCTTTTGTTCTGCTGATTGTTTTTGAACCATATCGTATGAAACGGGTGGTTGGGTTTTTAAATCCTTGGGAGGATTCATTAGGTAAGGGCTATCAGTTAAGCCATTCACTTTTGGCTTATGGCCATGGTGGCTGGCTAGGCGTTGGCTTAGGGAATAGTATTGAGAAATTATATTACTTACCTGAAGCGCATACAGATTTTATCATGGCTATTATTGGCGAAGAATTTGGTGTTATCGGTGTTATTGCGGTATTGACTCTTTTCTGGATAATTTTTTATCGTGGCTTTACCATTATTGCTAGTGAAGCAAAGCGTTTGCCACAGAGGAAATTTCAGGGCTTATTGGCACAGGGAATTAGCGTTTGGTTCTTTGCACAAGCCATAGTAAATATTGGTGTAAGCATTGGGATATTGCCAACTAAAGGGTTAACCTTGCCCTTCGTCTCTTTTGGTGGTAGCTCGATTTTGGTAAATTGTATTGCTTTAGCCATACTCTTAAAGATAGATTATGAAAATAAAATGATCCGTCAGGGAGTGAAGATCGAATGAAGCCTGTAATCCTTATTTCTGCAGGTGGTACCGGAGGGCATATTTTTCCTGCTTTGGCGGTAGCAAAGGCATTGCAGGAGCAATATACTATTATTTGGGTTGGCGCTAGTAGCGGGCTTGAAAACCAGATTGTTCCGCAAAATGGCTTTACTCTTGAAACAGTGACTATTGGGGGCATTCGAAATAAAGGATTTATTCGGAAACTTTTGTTGCCTTATACTCTAATCAAGGCATCTTTTCGCTGTTTATCTATCCTGAACAAATATAAGCCACGAATTGTTGTTGGTTTTGGTGGTTATGCTACGTTCCCCATCTGTTTGATGGCGAAACTAACTGCACGCAAGGTGGTTATTCATGAACAAAATTCGGTAGCTGGGCTTACCAATCGATTATTGGCTAAGATTTCAAATCTTGTGCTAACGGCTTTTCCAAATGTACTTTCCTCACAAAAGACCCAGCTTGTAGGTAATCCGGTACGTAATGAAATTATAGCTGTGGGCACTTCGCGTAATTATATTGGTAGTAAAGAAAAGCCTGATTTGCTAATTGTTGGTGGAAGTTTGGGGGCGAAAGTACTTAATGATACTGTTCCCTTGGCATTAACAAAAATTGCTAGCCAATTTGGTTCTATTCTTCATCAGGTTGGACGTAGTGATGTTAAACCAGTAGAGGATTTGTATAAAGCAAATGGTATAAATGCTAAAGTAGTGAACTTTATTGACGACATGGCAGAAGCTTACTCCCGAGCTGATTTGATTATTTGCCGGGCTGGAGCTTCGACAGTTGCTGAGGTAGCTTGTGCTGGAATAGCTGCTATTTTTGTTCCCTATCCATATGCGGTAGATGATCATCAAACCACAAATGCAGAATATCTAGCGAAACAGAATGCCGCCTTGCTTCTGCCTCAGACAGAATTGACTCCCGAAAAGCTAAGGGAAACCCTTGCAAGCTTGTCATATGAGCAGTGTTTACAGCTGGGTGCAAAAGTACGTGGGTTATCCATAACGGATAGCACTTCACAGATTTGTGGTAATATTGTAAGACTAATTAATTGATGTGTTGCGCATAAATACATTTTTTGCTTGCAAGTTTTTTGGAGATTAGACTGACATGCATTCACTTTCCCCATATGCAGTTTCTGTTACGCGTGGACGTCAGTATAATGAAGCTCCGCCAAAGTACCGCACTGATTTCCAGCGCGATCGCGATCGTATTATTCATTCTAGTGCTTTTCGCCGTCTTGAATATAAAACGCAGGTGTTTATCAATCATGAAGGTGATCTTTTTCGGACTAGACTAACACATAGCTTAGAAGTTGCTCAGGTTGGGCGTTCTGTGGCAAGTGCTCTTGGACTTAATGTCGATCTTGTTGAGGCTATCTGTTTAGCCCATGATCTTGGGCATACTCCGTTTGGTCATTCTGGTCAGGATGTTTTAAATGAATGCATGGTTAAGCATGGTGAGCATTTTGAACATAACTTGCAATCATTGAGAATTGTGACTGAACTTGAAGAAAGATATGCTGAATTTAATGGTTTGAATCTTACTTTTGAAACTTTGGAAGGTATATTAAAACATTGTAGTCTTAGTAAAGCCCAAGAATTGGGCGAATTGGGGCAAAGGTTTATTAATAAACAGCAGCCAAGTCTTGAAGCGCAGTTGGCAAATATTGCAGATGAACTGGCGTATAATTTTCACGATCTTGACGATGGATTACGAGCTAATTTGTTGACACTGGAACAGCTTGAGGATGTAACTATTATCAGGGAGCAGCTTAGCCTGATTCGCTCAAAATACCCGCAATTAACTGGAAGACGATTACATAAAGAACTGGTGCGGCATCTGATAAATAGCAGTATTTATCAATTAATAGAAAGTACCATGTCAAATATAGCTACTTGTAATGTCAAACACGTTAACGATGTGCGATTAGCCTCACCAATTGTTAGATATAGTGATGAGTATCATGCACTACAAAGGGAGTTAAAGATGTTTTTACATAAAAATTTGTATAAGCACTACACGGTAATGCAGCTTCGCTATAAGGCTGAAAGTGTAGTTAGGGCTCTTTTTGATGCATTTACCAGTGATTCAAGGATCTTACCACCCCAGTTTCAGAGCCGGATTGATAAAGATGGGCTTTATCGGGTTGTAGCTGATTATATATCCGGAATGACTGACAGATATGCATTTAGGCAGTATAATCGCCTATTTACCGTAGAGAATATTTAGACAGGTATTGTGAGTATAAATGGTTACCGTAAAAAACAGTTTTAAAGATGTACAAAGTTGGCTGGAGTTGCAGCGTACCCGCTTTAAGGCTGATGAAGTTAGTGAATTTGAAAAAGCAATAGAATTAGCCGAAGAGTATTATCAAGGACAGGTTTTTTATCCTACGACTGCGGATATGCTTATTCATGCTCTAAAGTGTGCTAATACAGTTGCCGAGTTGCATCTATATTCAGATGCTGTAACCGCAACAATTCTTTATGCGCTTCCTAAATACTGTCCTACTTGGAAAAACAGACTCACAGGCTTTTCTCCGGTGGTTATTGACCTTGTTGCTGAAATAGATAAGGTAACCCAAATTCGTAAATCTGGCGATCTTGAGCTAGCTATCGATGAGCATGAGAAAAAGGAACAAATCGAAGTTATTCGTAAGATGCTACTCGCGATGGCAACAGATATCCGAGTTATTTTAATCATGCTTGTTGGGCGTGGTGAGTTAATGCTAAACCTCAAGACGTGTAAAGATTCTCAGTTACAGCAGAAAATTGCTTTAGAAACAATGGAGATATTTGCGCCGCTGGCAAATCGCCTTGGAGTCTGGCAAATTAAATGGCAGCTTGAGGATTTATCTTTTCGTTATATCCATCCTGATCAGTATAAGAAGATTTCACAGCTTCTAGATGAAAGTAGAGAAGCTAGGTTACAATATATTGAAGATATTAAAGATTATCTGACTCGCCAGATGATTGAAAGTGGCATCCATGATTTTCAGGTGAGTGGACGGGCTAAGCATATCTACTCAATTTGGAAGAAAATGCATAAAAAGAATTATGGTTTTGAAAAACTGTATGATTTACGGGCATTGCGAGTGATAGTTCCTGAAATCAAAGACTGTTACACGGTACTTGGAATCGTGCATACCAAATATTCTCCTGTTGCTGGAGAATTTGATGATTATATTTCTAATCCCAAGCCAAATAATTATCAGAGTTTACACACCTGTGTTGTGGGACCGGAAGATAGAGTAATTGAGATTCAGATTAGAACCTACGCTATGCATGATCATGCAGAATATGGTGTGGGTGCTCACTGGCGATATAAAGAATGTGGTGAAAATAACCCTAAATTTGAGGAGAAGAGTGCCTGGATTCGGCAGCTCTTAGATTGGCGGGATGAAAGTGCGATCCAAAAGGATGTTACTGAAGTATTTAAAAATGAAATATTTAGTGATAGTATCTATGCAATGACACCAAATGGTAGGGTTATAACTTTACCAGCTGGGTCAACTCCAATTGATTTTGCTTATGCGGTTCACAGTTCTATCGGACATCGCTGTCGTGGAGCAAAAATTGACGGACATATTGTTAATCTGTCAACTCCACTTAGTAATGGTCAGCGTGTTGAAATAATGACGGTTAAGGCTGGCGGTCCTAGTATAAACTGGTTACATGAGGGGTGGGTTAAAAGTAGTAAAGCGATTAGTCATATCCGGCGTTATATCCGCAATCAGAACAATGAGGATTTTTTTGAGGCTGGCAAGGAAATTTTTGAGCGCGAATTAGGTAAATTTCCTAGTGCATCGCGCCCAAAAGTAGAAGAAATTGTATCCAAACTTAATCATACTAATGAAAAAGACCTGCAAGTTGCATTAGGTAAGGGCGATATCCTGCCACAAACACTGCATGATGTGATTGAGAAGCTGATTGAGCCGGTAAAAGCGGAGAGAGCAGAGTTAACATATAGCGATCTAGAAAAGCAGCTTGAAGAGCGTAAGGAGAAATTACCCAGAGCAAATAATAAATCTTCGGGTGGTATATTGGTTGAGGGGGTAAGTGGCATAGTTTCTAGTTTTGCTAAATGCTGTAAGCCAATTCCTGGCGACGAGATTATTGGTTTTATTAGTAAGGGTAATGGAGTTGCTGTTCATCGTAGCAACTGTGCCGAAATCCGCAGGCAATCAAAAGTTACTCCGCATAAGATTATTCATGTAGAATGGGCTGATTCAGCGAAGGACTCTTCTTATAATACAGATGTAGAGATCGTTGCTAACGATCGGCATGGCTTATTACGTGATCTTACCGATGTATTTGCCATTGAGAAAATAAATATCATTGGGTTACGCACAGTTACAAGAAATAACAAGGCTATAGCTACTTTTACTATTCAGGTACCGGGCAAGGAATTTAATTTCACTTGGTTTATGAGTAAGTTATTTAATGTAAATGGTGTTCTTGAAGTGGT
>JBDHRI010000025.1:0-17468 GCA_039807465.1 Burkholderiales bacterium
GCAATGGATTTGATTGCACCCTATGAATTGCTTGAGGTATGGCAAAACTCAATCAACGAATCTTTTATTGAACTATTTATAATTGCTAAAGAGCAATTACCGATAGAATGCAGCAACTCCCGCTTTTTACTAACCCCAGACTTTACTATCCATAATGCACCACAACTGGATTATTTGATTATTCCCGGTGGGATGGGTAGGTGTCAGGCGGTAAATGACAATGAACTTATTTTATTTATCCAGAAACAACTAAACGGAATCAATAAATTCCTATCGGTTTGTACTGGAAGTTTTATCTTACAAGCTGCCGGAATACTGGAGGGTGAGTATGCAACCACCTATTGGCGGGCATTACCAGAATTTATACAAAAACAGCAAAAAATCAAACAAGAGCGAATTGTTAAAGGAAATAAGGTTTGGACGGCTGGTGGAGTTTCAAGTGGTATTGATCTAGCACTGGAATTAGTAAATGAAATTGCAGGAGAAGAACATGCCGACCTTGCGCGGTTATGCTTCGAATATTTCCCGCTTTCATTTAACTCTAATAAAAATTATAACCTTGCCAAATTAAAGCCTTACCTTGGCAAAATCAGTAAATCATCAGACATTGCCAAATATATATCAGAAAATAATCTATCCTAAAAGAACCTTATGTCAAAAGTCAAGCAAAATAATTCAGCCAATCTAAAACTAATCATCGCTACAACCATCGGCAGTATATTTGAGATCTTTGATTTTATTGCCTTTGTTTTTCTGACTCCGATTCTGGCTGAAATATTTTTCCCTAAAGATATGGCAAGTAAAGCAGTTTGGTTTACTTATCTGACGATTGCAATTAGCTATTTATTGCGCCCAATTGGGGGAATAATCCTTGGGCATCTTGGTGATAAATATGGGCGAAAATCAGTCTTTAGCCTATCTATTCTTCTAATGTCTGTGCCTTCGCTGATTATCGGAATTTTACCAACATATCAGCAAATTGGTTATCTGGCAACTTTATTATTAATCATAATGCGAATTTTACAAGGTTTTTCGGTTGGTGGTGAAGTCCCAGGCTCAATTACCTATATTGCCGAGAAGTTTAAGTCAGTAAATTATTTTTTTGCCTGTGCCTGGCTAACTTTTGGTGCCAATGTTGCAGTTTCGGTTGGCTCACAAGCAATTAAACTGCTTACCGAAAATACCAGCCCTGAGTTTATGCATAGTATTGGCTGGCGGATACCCTTCATATTTGGCAGCTTACTTACCATTATAGGATTCTACATTAGAAAAAGCATTACTGAGAGTGAAGAATATCAGGAAATTAGACAGTTAAAGCAAATTGATAAATTACCTCTGCAAGATCTAGTAACTAATTATAAATATCCACTAATTACTGGCATTCTGATGGCAATAATCGTTTCATTGACAACTTCGATTTTCCATGTATTTTTGCCAAATCTTTTTGTAACTTATTTCAAGTTTAATCTAGGTGTAACTGCTGGTATCAGCTCAAGTGGTGCTCTTAGTATGGCTATTTTTTCACTTATCTTTGCCTTCTTGGTAAAATGGTTGAATCCGGTTTTATTAATCCGCCTTGGACTAATTGCCCTAATTGCGATATTTGCTGGCATTTATATGAATATTATTAATCTAACTACAGTAGCCAATCTTTATCTATGGGTTATCCTGATTTCGATCTTCCTCGCGATGATAAATGGTTTATTTTTTGCCGTACTTGCCGATTTATTTCCAACGAGAATCCGTTATTCAGGTATCGGATTTTGCTATAATATTGCCTATATCTTTGGCGCTGGAATAACGCCACTTTGGACTAGCTCCATTTTGCAATTGAGCGGGCAATATCAAAACATTCTGCTGGTTTGCCTGATAGTTGCTGTCATTTCATTAATAAACACCATTAATATCAAAAAATTAACTAATTATAACTAAAGGTAACTATGGAATTACTGTTTCTACAACCAATTTTTAAAGAACGCATCTGGGGCGGCTATAAGCTAAAATCTGATTTTGGTTATCAAATCCCTTCAGATAAAACTGGCGAGTGCTGGGCAATTAGCGCGCATAGTAATGGTGAAACCACAATTCGTAATGGACAACATGCCGGAAAGTCACTTTCAGAACTATGGAATAACAATCCTGAATTATTTGCAACTGATACTAAGCGCCCATTTCCACTGATGGTAAAGATTCTTGATGCAAAAGATGATTTAAGCGTGCAGGTGCATCCAGATGATAAGTTTGCCCAGCTAATTGAAAATGATCTTGGCAAAGCTGAATGCTGGTATGTTCTTGATGCTAGTCCTGATGCACAAATCATTTACGGACATAATGCAAAATCCAAAGAAGAATTTAAGGCAAAAGCCGAATCTGGAAAATGGCAGGAATTATTGACTAGAGTAACGGTCAAAAGCGGTGATTTTTTTGATGTACCGACAGGCACAGTACATGCTCTAGGTAAAGGAACGCTTATTCTTGAAGTACAACAATCGTCAGACACAACTTATCGATTGTATGATTATGACCGTCGCGATAATAAAGGCAATCTACGTGAACTACATCTGGATAAGGCTTTTAGTGTAATTACGGCACCTCATGAAGGGCAGAATACAAACTATAGCAAAAAACAGCTGGGGGACAAATCATTTCTTAGTGCATTGACTAGTAACAATCACTTTCAAGTCGCAAAATTGGAATTAAACGGCAGCGCTGATTTAACGGCTAGTGCACCCTATTTTTTAGTAAGTGTCTGTAGTGGATGTGCAACTCTAAATGGAACAGCCATTACTAAAGGTGATCATTTCATTATCCCAAATCAAATTCGCAAACTAGAATTTGAAGGCTTTGCCACTCTTATAATTGCTAACGAGGCATAAAAAAAGAGAACCATCAAGGTTCTCTTTTTTTACTTTCAATCACTTAATGATCTGCTGCTTTAGTTTCCATTACTTCACGCATGCTACTTGCTAGCTTTTTAACAAAGATAAAGATAAGTAGCGCAATCACAGTTGCTGCGACTCCAATAGCTACAAATAATATTTGATAACCATGCAAAATATCAAAATTTGAAGTAGTAGCTGTCTCATCAATACTACCAAACCCTGCTAACATCCCACCAAACTTCTGACCAACAGCCGTAGTTACAAACCAGACTGCCTGAGCAAAGCCACCAAGTTGTAATGGCATTAATTTCGATACCATCGATAGTCCAATTGCAGAAATTAATAGTTCACCCAGTGAATATAAACCATAAGCTAAGAAGAGCCAAAACATTGAAATTTGTCCATTTGCATCATGAAGAAAACAGCTAACAGCTAATAATAAATAAGCTAATCCACATACCAGCATCCCATAGGCAAATTTTGCTGGAATCGAAATTGGCGCTCCACGATGTTCTGATCTTACATAAATCGTAGCCAATATCGGGGATAGCAGAAAAATATAGAATGGATTAAAACTTTGCGTTACCTCTGGTGGAATCGTAATACCCAATATATCATTTCTTACGTTATGTACTGCAAAAAGAGTCAGTGAAGTTGACATTTGCATATACATTACCCAGAAGAAAATTGACTGAATTAATAGAATAAAAGCAATAACCATTCCACGTTTTTCAAAATCACGTAGCTTTGAACGAACAATAAAAAATATTACCGCAACTATTGCCGCAACTGAGAATAGTAGTACTTTACTCATCGCTGGATTACGCAAAAGTAGCCCTAAACCATAAGACACAACTACGCCAACTAATGAAATTCCAAGCATAACAAAGAATTTATTACCACCATTCTGTCCTACCTCATTATCCGCATTAACAAAATTCTTACGTAATGCAAAATAAGATAACAGTGCAATAAACATTCCCGCGCCACATAGACCAATTCCAAATCCATAAGAGGTCTTCTGGGCAACAAATGGAATTATAATCATACTAAAAAAGCTACCTAGATTAATCGACATGTAGAAATAGGTAAAAGCAGAATCAAAACGGGGATCAGTTGGTTTAAAGCAGCGATTTACATAGTTTCCGGCATTGGTCTTAAAGAAAATATTACCAACCAGAACCATTCCCATACCCCAGTATAAAAGATGGACGCTAGAGACGACACCAAAGCTTCCATAACCTATCATCAGGAAAATAATTCCCAATAAATAAGTTCTACGTAACCCCAGAACCTTATCTCCTAGATAACCACCAATTACCAGTAAAGCATACAATAATGCAGAGAATGAGCTAAATAAATCGGTTGCTTCCTTCTCTTTCAGCCCAAACTTTTGGATAAAAAACAACACTGCTACCGCTTGCAAACCGTAAAAAGCAAAACGTTCCCAAAACTCAATAAACAAAACTGCATAAAAAGTTTTTGGCATGTGCCAAAAACCATGTTTACCAGTATCATGAGCTGCTATATTTGACATTACAAAATCCTTCTATTAAAACCGAAAAGCTTATTATAAACATGGTCCATAATTCACCTCTACGACTTTAGACAAGCTTACTAATATAAAAAAGCCAACAGTTTATCCACTAATTGGCTACAACTTAATTATTATTACTGTATTATATATTAATTTTTACAACAAGAATTTTGCAATGCATTATATGAAAGTAGTATAGAACTTCCCCAGAGGAATTAATCAGGAAAATTCATCAATACTTTAAGTGGTTCTCAGCCTAGATCTGATGATTATTCGTGGGTAGAAATTCTTAAATTCAGCTCTCAACTGATTATTCTGGCAATTAGAGCTTTTTCCATCCCGACCATGTCCGGAACACGAACATAAACTCCACTACCAGCAGCAACAGCAACCTGTGCCCCAGCTTTATCCTGCATCTCTTGAAGCTCAATTACTTTCGTTCCCGATGGATGAAGAATCTCTAATTTATCCCCGATACTAAATTTATTCTTTACTTCCACTAATGCATAACCATTAGCGTCAATTTCAAGCACTTCACCAACAAACTGGCTTTGTCTTGATTTGGAGTGATTATCCAGATAGTTCTGGTAATCTTCGGCATGGTGACGTTGTAAAAAGCCATCAGTATAGCCACGATTTGCCAAGCCTTCTAGATCAGCTAGAAGATCAGGATTAAATTTTTCGCCAGCAACTGCGGCATCAATTGCCCGTCGATAGGCAGCCGCTACTCGCGCAACATAATAAATAGACTTGGTACGCCCTTCAATTTTAAGTGAATCAACACCAATCTTAACCAATCGCTCAACATGTTCAATCGCACGCAAATCTTTTGAATTCATAATGTATGTGCCATGCTCATCTTCATTAATTTCCATATATTCACCCGGACGAGTAACATCTTCCAGTAAATATGAATCATTAGCACAGCTATTGCGTTCAACTCCACCAGCAGCCGATGTCAATGAATGACACGCACCGACCTCTGATGAATTATTTGCCGCGAGCATAACATCCCCCGCATCATTACTATCTGTCTCATGAACTTTATATTGCCAACGACAAGCATTAGTACAAGTCCCCTGATTTGGATCACGGCGGTTAAAATATCCAGATAATAAACAACGACCAGAGTAAGCAATGCATAATGCCCCATGAACAAACACTTCTATTTCCATATCTGGGCACTGCTGCTTGATTTCTTCTATTTCATCAAGAGACAATTCACGAGATAAAATTACTCGCGAAATCCCCTGCCGTTGCCAGAATTTTACTCCAGCATAATTAACCGTATTTGCCTGTACCGACAAATGAATCTCAGCTTCAGGCCAATGGTCTTTTACCATCATGATTAATCCAGGATCAGCCATAATCAAAGCATCTGGCTTCATTGCCATTAATGGCTCCATGTCCTTCAGATAAGTTTTTATCTTGGCATTATGCGGTAGAATATTACTCGCGATATATAGTTTTTTACCCCGAATCCTAGCTTCCTCAATTCCTTTTTGTAACTGTTCTAGCTTAAATTCGTTATTGCGAGCACGCAAACTATATCTTGGTTGTCCAGCATATACTGCATCAGCACCAAAATCATAGGCATATTCCAAATGCCTGAATGTCCCAGCGGGTAATAATAATTCAGGTTTCTTAATCATTTTTATTTCCAATCAATTTCCAAATAACCATAAGTTTTTTACACATATGTAGTTAGTTACTGATGTTACGTGTTTGTGTAATTTTCAGAGGTATAAAATGAATTTTGACAATTTTGCGAACTGGTTCGTCGTTTTGAACCATCCCACCATGAGGAAAAATTTGTTTTATATCTCTATAATAGGCTTATCTACGTAACATCAATTACTTACAATGTGTAGCTCAAATCACCAGATCTAAAGCCACACCAGTCGGCTTCATCTATTCCGCGACTTAATGCCATTACCTTAAATAACTCGCCCATCTGGCTTGCCGAGACTAGCTGATTTACTTGATTTGACAATTTAATATACTCATCATTAGACAAATTCTCTCTTAATTCACCCATTGTTTCAGCAATTCCCGCATTTATCAAGAATGCAGCTTGATTGACATAGCCAATCAAATCTAACCCAGCATCAATTGCCGTGGTAGCTATTTTTGTCCAATTAACACTACTAGTAATATCAATTAATCCCGGATAAACAAGGACATCATCAAGAAGATGATGGCGGAAAAAGCCTCTTAATCGCCCCTTATAAAACTCTTGATGATAGTATTCTGTTTGTCCATAACCATAATCAATTAATAAAATCGCACCATGATTTAAACATGTAGCCAGTGTTTTAATAAAAGCAGCATTCGCACCATGCCATTCGCTTTGATAACCATTAGTCCAATCATTAGTTATATCATCATTGTTTGCTTGCCAAACTGAATCAAAATTTTTATAGATAAATTTACCTTCAGCATCATAACTAACCCCAATTTCGTGAATGCTACCCCCCTTACGACAAAGTAATTCACAAGGTTGGGCATCAAGAACTTCATTAGCAATAAGGACTCCATCAAATTTTTGTGGTAGCCTATCAAGCCAGACTACCTTGTCCAAATATTCGCTAGCTATTTTTTGGATAGTTTCTTTCTGTAACGCAATTAGATCCGCACTTAGCTCTAAAATATAATAAGAAGTAATTTCACTACCGATTGAATTTAATATATCTGCTGCCAGTTTGCCATTGCCAGCACCAAATTCAAGCACCTGATGAGCTACACCAAAATTTAGAATCTCCAGAATTTGGCGGGCAAGTGTATTGCCAAATAATGAAGAGACCATGGGTGAAGTAATAAAATCACCTTCCTTGCCAAACTTCTGACGGGGATTATTATAGTAACCAAGCCCAGGGTAGTATAGAGCCAATTCCATATAACGCCGAAATGGAATCAAACCACCACTTCGACTAATTTCTTCTTTTATAACTGAAGAAAGCTTGTCCGTGAGCTGCTGTTCTTCCGTTGTAAGATTAAATATTTGCTTATTCATCATCATTATTTCGTTTAGACTTTGTTTTATAGCGCGCAAAAAACTCATCACGAGAAACGGCTTGTTGCCAGTTAAACCACCAGTCCTGTGTATATAATTTGGCAAGTTCAGGATTATCGCGGATCACAAGAAGATTCTCGGCATTCTTGGTTTCAGCTGCCTTAGTGAAATTGAAAGATCCAGTAATTACCGTTTTATCATCAATAATCATGACCTTATCATGATAAATGGCATGCTTAACATCAATCCGCATATCAAACCCTTGATTAGCAAAAAAAGTACTCGAGGAATATTTCTGGCTTACTTGTGACTTATCCAGAATTAATTTTACAGTTACTCCACGTTTTTTGGCATCTAAAAGACTATTCGCAATATCTTTGGAGGTAAAACTATATGCTGATACCAGAATAGTCTGTTTTGCCTCACCAACTGCCTTAACTATAGTAGCGGTTCCGCCATTATTTGGACTAAAAGCAACTTCAATAGTTCCTGTAGCATTAACTACCGTTGGATGTGGCGAGCCGCTATTCCCAAATAACTGTTCAAACTTATTAAGAATATCATCACGAGCAAATACCAGACCAATGATAGCTGATATTAAAATAATTAACCAATACTTTTTATTTCGCATAGTTTTAAGAAGAGAAGATTTTTGACATAATAATAAGAAGTTATTTCTTAAGCCGAAATTCATTTACCTTAAATACAGCAACTCCAATCACAATACCAAGAAGGCTTGCCATTACAACATCGCTTAACCAGTGATTTATCGTATATACTCTGGAGAAATTAACCATCAATGCCCAGATAATTAATCCAAGACGAATTCTTTTTGATGGATAGGCAAGAAAAAATGGGATTACCGCAGCAAGCGTTGATATCGTATGTCCAGATGGCATACTATTATAAGCATACATCAAATCGCCAAAATGTTTGGCACCACTTTCAAAGAAAGCAAAAAAATGCCATTGATCAAGACCAATTGATGGTCGCTGCCGATTAAATATAAATTTAAGGATGCCGTTTGCCAAGCCACCATAGATTGAACTCATCAGACTGATTCTGGCAACTAGCGATAATTTAGTCTTTTTAAAATAATCAGCAAGCATAAAGATGGTAAATAAGAATCCGGCAACAAAGCCACCTTCAGCACAAGAACAGATAAAATCCCAGAAAGTATAAGCATGGATATTATCATCAAGAGCTTTTACCCAAAGAGTTACTGGTAAATCAGCAAATTTTATCAACAATAGTTCAATGGCCAGTACTGGAATTATCCAGAAGCGGTAACGGTATAATTCACGGCTTAGCTGACTAAATACACCACTCCAGTAGCCCTGACGCAGAAAGCTGATTAAAAATGGTGCAGCCACCAAAACATAAAAAGCCCCCATTACATTTAAAAATGGAGGCATATGGTAATTAAAAAAACTCATCATTTAACCAATAAACTGTTTAACTGTAGCCACAATCTTATCCTGAGTTGCTTCATCAAGATATGGGTGCATTGGCAAGCTTACAACCTTAGCCGCCACTTTTTCAGATACTGACAGATCCTGACCATGATAGTTGTGTGTAAATATCGGTTGCTTATGTAATGGAATTGGATAATGTACTGCCGTTGGAATCCCATTCTCATTTAAGAATTTGATTAGTCCGTCCCGATCCTCGACTAGAAGAGTATATTGGGCATAAACTGAAGTATTACCATTCATCAAATGTGGAGTTACACAATTTGCATCGGCTAAAAGCTGATTATAACGTGTCGCAACCTTTTCGCGTAATTTTACCTCTTCCGGGAATATGCGCATTTTTGCGAGCAACACCCCCGCCTGCAATGTATCCAGCCGTCCATTAATACCAAGGATTGCATGATGATAACGTTTATCCTGCCCATGAATCCGAATCCATTTTAATCTAGTGGCAATTTCATCATTATTGGTAAAAATCGCACCACCATCGCCGTAACACCCCAATGGTTTAGAAGGGAAAAAGCTGGTCGTTGCAATTGTAGTAAGACTACATGATTGACGCCCTTTATATGTCGCACCAAAACTTTGTGCGCCATCTTCAATAACCGCTAGATTATGCTTAGAAGCAATGGCATTAATAGCATCAAAATCGGCACATTGCCCATATAAACTAACTGGAATAATTGCTTTTGTTTTTGAGGTAATTGCAGCTTCGAGCTTTGCCGGATCAAGATTGTAAGTTTTCTCATCAACATCAACAAAAACTGGAATAACCCCAAGCAGAGCCGACATCGATGCAGTAGCAATAAACGTGAAAGCAGGTACAATTACTTCATCACCAGCTTTAACATCAAGTGCCATCAATGCCATTAAAAGCGCTTTTGTTCCATCACACACACCTACGCAATGTTTTGCGCCAGTATAACTAGCAAGCTGTCGTTCTAACTCTGGAACTTTATCACCAAGGATATATTGCCCAGAATCAAGCACCTGATTAATTTCATTTAGTACATCATCTTTGATTAACTGATATTGTTTCTTTAAATCAATAAACTGCATTTTTAATTCCATTAATTATAGGTAAATAACCGTAAATTCATTCTAAAATTTTATTAATCTTTGTTCGGATACAAAATAATCAAGTTTTAAATCCCATTCATCATGTGGGACAGAATCAACCAACTGACATTCATAACCGACACCACAGAGAAAAGGTCTCTTCACCAAACTAGCAAAGGTTGTATCATAGTAACCACCGCCCTGCCCAAGCCGATAACCATTTTTATCCACGGCAAGTAATGGTAACAAAACCAAGTCAAGATTATAACATTTTGTTTCACTTGCTAGCAGGTAATCCTCTGGATAGAATAATTGGCGCGATTCAGTTTGCGCATTAATTTTTTCAAACTGCATTAGCCTATTTTCTTTATATGCTACTGGCATATATACTTCAATTTGACACTTTAAAGCATAATCAATCACATGAGAAAGACTCAATTCACTGCCAACGGCATGATAAACGCCAATTTTTTTTGCAGTACTCAGAAGTGGTTGGAGATTATTAAGAAGATTATAACTGGAGGCTATAGAAGTCGAAGAGTGAGAAGCCTTTCGTAGCTGACGCATTTCCCGACGTAAATTTTTTTTAGTAACAAAATTTTCATTATTCATAATACATACAAGATCAAAACCAATTACGCCGCCTAAACATCACCAGCATACCCCAAGGAATAGCAATCATCAGTGCAATTGCCAGATAAAAGCCATAATGCTTATGCGCATAAGGAATAATATCAAAATTCATACCAAAGATCCCACCAATAATAGTAGCTGGTGCCATAAGACAGGTAAGTACCGCAATGAATTTCATAATTTCATTTAGTTTAAGATTTACATTATTAATATATAAATCCTGAATATTAGTGACCATATCACGGTAGTTCTCGCTAAGCTCATATGCCTGAATAATATGATCATTAATATCTTTGAAATATTTTAGATTTCGATCTTCGATCAAAACACTTTCACTTCGGATAATACCAGCGATTAAATCCCGTACCGGAATAATATTCCTGCGCAAAATTATAAGTTCTTTTCTAAGAAGATTGATCTGAAGTAGGCTCTGATTATAGCTATTATGGATAACCTCGTCTTCCATCGCTTCAATCCGGTTTGCTAGTTTCTCCATAACCAAAAAATAATTATCAACTATCAGATCTAGCATACTATATAATAAGTAATCCGCCTGCCGCTGGCGCAATTTAGTGGTTGCAATGTTTAACTTTAGTCGTAATGGGTCAAATACATCACGAGTATCATCTTCCTGTATCGAAAGGAGGTAATCTTTGCCAAGAGCAAGACTTATCTGCTCACTTTCAACTCTACATTCATCATCATTATAGTAAAGCATATTCAGCTGACAAAACAAAACTCCATCAACTTCGTCAACTTTTGGTCGTTGCCCAACACTAAATATATCCTCAACCAGTAGGCTATGGACATTAAATAGCTCACAAATATGCTCAACATCTTTTTTATTTATTCCGCCAAGATTAACCCAGTTAATCAAGTCATTATCACGGTATTTGGCAACTTCAGGAATAGTTAATGTAGTTTGTGAAGAAACATGATTTCCTGAATAAGAAAATGCAGAAAGGTTACTCCTTTCTGCATACTCTCTCTCACCAGAAACTGTGGGATTGACTAATAGGATATCTTTACTGCGCTCCGCAGAAATTTTCGCTGTAGGCAAAAAATGTTTCAACAATCTATTAGCCATTTGAGCTTACCTCATCATATTTATTCGTCTTCCGGTTTGGTATAGGTTTTCTTGCCCATAACTACTACAAAGAATAATGGTACAAAGATAATTGCAATCAGCGTAGAACCAAGCATTCCACCAATAATACCAGTACCAACCGAATGTTCCGCATTAGAATTAGCACCATGAGCAATTGCCAACGGTAAAGCACCAAGAATGAACGCAAGCGAAGTCATGATAATTGGTCTAAACCGTTGTCTAGCAGCGATTAAAACTGAGTCAACCGTACTTGCACCTTCTCGCCAATGCTCTACCGCAAATTCAACAATCAAAATCGCATTCTTGGCTGATAAGCCAAGTAAGGTAATCAGACTAATCTGAAAATACAAATCATTATCAAGTCCACGCATTAGAAGAATAGCACCAGCACCAAATAACGCAAATGGAATACCCATTATTACCACGAATGGTAAACGCCACATTTCATATTGCCCAGCTAATACCAAGAAAATCATGATCATACCAAAAGCAAACGCAAAGCTCGAGGTAGTTCCGGTATTTGCCTGCTGATAAGCAACGCCATACCAAGTATAGCTATACTCTTTAGGCAAAACTCTTGCAGCAACATCATTCATTAACTGCATAACCTGAGAAATGGTAATACCATCTTTAGGCTCTACAACAATTTTTGTTGCCAGATAATCATTAACCCGTTCAATCACGTCAGGTGAAGTTGACATACTAGTCTTAACCACTGAATTAACTGGAACCATAGACTCATTAGAGTTTCGTACGTATAGATTATCCAATTGTTCAGGGCTCTTACGATATTCAAAATCACTTTGCACGGTTACCCAGAATAAATCACCCATCCGGTAAAAATAATTTACCAAATCCGGTCCATAGTTAGCCTCAAGCAGATTATAGATATCAGAAACTTGCAAACCATAAAATTTAGCACGATCGATATCAACCAAAACATTATACGCTTGATTGTAAGGATTAAAAGTGTAATAGCTTCTTTCAACCAATGGGCTTTTGTTTAATTCAGCCGTCATTTTTTTGGCATAATTGTCCAGATCAACATAACTACCCGTCACTTTATCCTGAATATACATTTCAATACCATTGGTATTACTAATACCATCAATAGCTGGCTGATTATACGAGAGAAAATTCGCATCTTTATAGGTCTTGCCAAATTGATTAGCTCTACCAATTAATACATTAACATCATCTTTCCGCTCATCCCAATCCACCAAGTCGGCAGTTATTGTAGCTACATTGGTTTTCACTGATCCTGCATGTAATTGATCAATCCCAATAAGACTGATACTATTTTCAATATTTTTCTTGTCTTTTAAGAGATAAGTAACGAAATCATCGGTTACTTTTTCAGTTCTTTGCAATGAGGCATTATTTGGTAATGTAATCTGGGTCATAAAGAACCCTTTATCTTCATTTGGAATGAATCCAACAGGCATAATATGATAAATAAATGCCGTAAGAAGTAACACACCGCCAAAGATACCCATGAATAATTTGCGTTTTTCAAGTAATAGTTTTACCGCAAAAATATAAGCATCGGTAAATTTCTCAAAGCCTCGATTAAATGCGACAAAAAATTTGTTTTTAACTTCTACGTTATGACCATCTTTAAGCATTATCGCACACAAAGCAGGTGTCAAAGTTAATGCGACAATTCCAGATAAAACTACTGATATTGCAATTGTAACCGCAAATTGCTGATATAAAATACCTGTTAATCCACCCAAGAAAGCAGATGGAATAAATGCACAGCATAATACCAACACAATCGCAATCAGGGCACTGGCAACCTCTTCCATTGAACGGATACTGGCTTCTTTGGCACTACATTTTTGCTGTTCCATGATCCGCTCAACGTTTTCAATCACCACAATTGAATCATCAACCACAATACCAATTGATAGAATCAAGCCAAACAGAGTTAGATTATTAATACTGAATCCAGTAGCATACATCCCTGCAAAAGTACCAACAACAGCAACCGGAATCGTTAATATTGGAATAAGCGTAGCCCGGGCTTTTTGTAAAAACAAAAAGACTACCAATACAACCAGAATACAGGCATCGCGTAGAGTTTCAGCTACGTTAGTCAAGGCTTTTTTAATAAATTTTGTATTATCAAAAGACACTTTATACGTAATACCATCCGGGAACTGCTTACCTAGGCGCTCCATTGTTTCCATAATTGCAGCATGGGTTGCCAACTGATTCGCACTTGGATCAAGATAGATCTGCAACCCAATAGTAGAATCATGATCAAGCTTATTAATAGTATCGTAGCTAAATGCGCCAAGCTCAACTCTAGCAATATCTTTAATCCGGATATACTGTACACCACTATTTCGCACAACAATCTGTTCAAATTGCTTCGGATCGCTATAATAGCTTTGCCCGACTAAATTAATTGTCATGAGGCTTGGTCCAGTTGCTGGTGGTGCTGCGACCTGACCTACCGCAACCTGAACGTTTTGTTCATTAATCGCATTTTGAACATCTGTAAGTGTCACACCCAATTTTTGCATTTTGTCAGGCTGTAACCAGATTCGCATAGAATAAGTACGTGCACCCGCCATCTGAACATCACCGACACCTTTAACCCGGACTAGCTCAGTATAAATAGCACGATAAGTATAGTTACTTAGATATACTTGATCTTGGCGCCCATCAGTCTGCATAGAAATTGACATCAGAACATTTTGCGAACTCTTACGCATCGTCACACCAAGATTTTGAACAATCTGAGGAAGCATTGGCAATGCAGTATTCAAACGATTTAAAACGTCTCCAATAACCGCATTCAGGTTAGTACCAACCGCAAAAGTAACTACCAAATTGTAATCACCATTACTAGACATTACTGAGTTCATGTAAATCATCTGGTTAGCACCATTGACCTGATCTTCAATTGGAGATGCTACCGTTTTCTGGATAGTTTCTGCATTTGCACCAGGATAGTGAGCGGTAATTGTAATTGTTGGTGGAGCAATATTTGGATATTCTGCTAGCGGCAAATTAAAAATAGCCACTAAACCACAAATCACGATAATAATTGAAACTACCGATGAAAATACAGGATTATTAATAAAAAACCGTAGCATAGAATACCTAATTTATAAAAATTATTATTTTTTAACTTCTTTATTCTTCATGATCATGGCAAAAAAGGCCGGAGTTAATAAGGTTCCGATTAAAACCGAACCAAGTATCCCACCAATAATGCCCAAGCCAACTGAATGCTGTGCATTAGCACCAGCACCATCCGCAAAAACCAAAGGTAACGTACCAAATATAAATGTAACTGAAGTCATTACAATTGGTCTAAACCTTAGCTCTAAAGAGTGAATCGCGCTTTCTTCCGAACTTACTCCAGTTTTCATAATCTGTAAAGCAAATTCAGTTAATAAAATTATATTTTTTGCAGATAAACCAAGTAGTGCAAGTAAGCTAATCTGGAAATATAGATCGTTGGTTCGACCACTGATAAGTAATATTGCAGCTGAACCAAATAACGCACATGGAATACCCAGCATTACTACCCATGGTAAACGCCACATCTCATACAACGCTGCCAACACCAAATAAATCATTATCAATGAAAATAGAAAAGCTATTCCCGAAGTAGATTTTGATTGCTGCTGCTGGAAGCTAGTGCCAAACCAGTCATAATTATATCCTTTAGGAATATTCTGAACTTCATTAACTACAACTTTCATAACATCAGCCATTGAGTAACCAGGAGCAGGTATTAATGTTACCTTGGAAGCAAAATAATCCTGAAAACGTTGAATTACTTGCGCATCTGTCGAAGTACTAACTTTAACCACACTATTAATTGGAATCATTTTATCAGTTGTCGTTGAATGAACAAATACATTATCAAGATTCTGTAAAGTTGCCCGGAAACGATAATCAGCCTCAAGAATAACCCACACCAAATCCTGCATGATATAAGCATAGTTCACATAATAACTACTATACATAGCCTGAACTGAATCGTAAAGCGTGTTAAGATTTACGCCATAAAATTTAGCACGATCAACATCGGGTAAGATCGACATGCTAAGTACATTGGTATCAAGAGTCTGAAACCCAGTCGCAACTTCTTTATGTTTTTTCATCCGCTCAATAAACTGTGCAACCACCTTCTGGAGTTTTTTCGGATCACCAATTACCCTATCTTCAATAAAAAACTCTAAACCACCAGTAGTACTTAAACCACGAATTGCTGGCTGGTTAAAAGCACGAATAACCATGCCAGGCTCATGTTTACCAAACTCATTCACCTGATCAATAATATAATCAGCACTACTGTCTTTTGTCTTACGTAAATCCCAATCTTTCAAAACAATAAAGATTGAGGCAGAATAAGTTTTTTGACTACTAAAATCGAGAAAATCAAGTCCAGTTACACTCGTTATCGTATCAATACTATGATTTTTAGTAAGCTTCTCTACCATCTGGTTTACTTTGGCTTTAGTTGCCTCAAGACTACTTGAGGAAGGCAAGTTAATCGTGGAAAAAATAAGCCCCTGATCTTCACTAGGTACAAACCCAAGAGAGACCGCCTTAAACATTGCTCCCATACCAATTACCACTGCAAGCCAAAGCATTATAGCAGTTTTTTTGTGGTGAACCAAATAAGTCGCAAGATTAACATAAAACCTAGTGAGCTTAGCAAACCAAACATCAAACCAAGCAAGGAATTTTGGTTTTTCCATGCCTGATTTCAAGATAAGATGACTAATTGCCGGGGTAAACGTTAAGGCACAAATACCAGAGAGAACTACGGCACAGGCTATCGTTACAGCAAATTGGCGATACATTATACCGCTTAATCCACCCAATGCCATTACCGGAACAAACACCACACTTAAAACCAGAACAATTGCAACGATTGCCCCAAAAACCTCCTGCATTGTCTCTTCAATTACTTTACGCAATGTCCACTCAGGATGCTCCTCCCTAAGTCGTTCAATATTTTCGACAATAACGATAGCATCATCAACAACAATCCCAATTGCTAGAATCAAGGCAAACAGGCTAAGTGTGTTTAGCGAAAAACCAACCATGTAAAGACAAGCCATAGTTCCTATTACTGAAACTGGAATGGTACAGATTGCTATAACACTAGCGCGCCAATTTTGTAGAAATAGATAAATAATGACCGCAACCAGTAAAAATGCTATGCGTAATGTTTCATTAACGTTTTTGACTGAAGCTGCCACGAATTTTGAGTTATCAAGAGTAACCCGATACTTCAATCCAAATGGAAAACGTTTGGCATCCTCAGCTATTTTATCTAAAACTTGCTGCCTAGCTTCAAGCTGGTTGGCATTTGGCACAGTATAAATAAACATCAGGGTACACGGGTAATTTTTAAACTTACCATTTTCATCACGATAATTAACTTGGGCTATAGTATTATAATTATTTGATCCAAGCTCAACTCTTGCCACATCTTTTATTCTTACCGTCTGGTTATTATTATTTTTAAGTATGATATTGCCAAACTGTTCTGGAGTAGAATATATTGGCTGCCCAGTCATATTAATTGTCAGCCGACTTTCTGCTTCATTCGGTACAGCATTACTTCGCCCAACAATATATTCCTCATTCTGGTCTTCAATTGCACTTTGCAAATCATTTACCGTTACACTATAACGCTGCATTTTATTGGGATCAAACCACACATTGATTGCATATGAACCGGAGCCAAAAACACTGACGGTACCAATTGTTGGTAATAAAAGTAAGT
>JBDHRI010000026.1:0-17393 GCA_039807465.1 Burkholderiales bacterium
TTTCCGATACAGAATTTACTGAATATTTCACCCAGTAAATCATCTGCACTAAATTCTCCGGTAATCTCACTCAACGCAGTGTGGGCATAGCGTAATTCTTCAGCGAGGATTTCAAGTTGTTCCCAGTGTTCAAATGCAGTATCAATATGGGTTACTGCTTTTTGCATGGCATTAAGATGCCTTGTTCTAGCAATGAACAGACTTTCATTTGCTGATTGAAAACCAACTATATCTAATAAGTATTTGCGCAAGTCATCAATTCCAGTTCTTTGTTTTGCAGATATGTAAATGCTGGTTTTTTCGGATTCTACTGATATTCGTGGAGTTTCACCGGATAGGTCAATCTTATTGTGAACATAAACTTTCTTTACGTGATCTGGAACATGTTGCAAAATTAATTTATCTTCCGCAGTAATTCCAGATTTGCTATCTATCAGGATAATACAGATATCCGCTTCATTAGTAGCATGAATGGCGCGTTCTATCCCTATTTTCTCAACTGTATCTTCTGTTTGCCTGATTCCTGCGGTATCAATAATATTAAATGGCACTCCATCAATAATTATTTTTTGTTTTACTATGTCGCGGGTTGTTCCTGCTATATCTGTTACTATTGCAACTTCCTCATTGGCAATAACATTTAACAGGCTGGATTTACCTACATTGGGTTGTCCAATAATTACCGTATTAACACCATTATTGAGGAAAACACCTTGTCTGGTAGTTTTTAATAGCGGATGAATTTCATTGCGAATTACTTCTAGTTTTTCCCTGATTTTTGCGCTAGCAACAAATTCAATGTCTTCATCTGGAAAATCAAGGCTAGCTTCGACAAACATTCTGAGGTTGATTAGACGTTCATTAATCGCATTTATGAAGTGGGAGAATTCTCCTCGCAATGATTTAATTGCGCCCTTTGCACTGGCTTCACTTTCTGCATGAATCAGATCGGCAATGCTTTCAGCTTGAAGTAAATCAAGCTTTCCATTGAGGTATGCCCGTTTGGTAAATTCGCCAGGTTCTGCATGTCTGCAACCTAATGAAATACAATATTTTAGGAGCATATTCAGGATGACCGGGCTTCCATGTGTTTGTAATTCAACAACATCTTCACCAGTAAAGGATTTTGGGTTGTCAAAATAAATTAAGATTCCCGAGTCAATAACTTCATTTTTACCATCGTAGAAATTACAATAATGCGCATAGCGGGGTTTAAGATCATTTTTGCCAGAGATGGCTTTAATTATTGGGTATAGATCATATCCTGAAATCCGGATGATGCCGACTCCAGCATATCCTGTGCCAGAAGCGATTGCAACAATATTATCTTGGGTGTAATTCATTTTTTATCAGTTAAAATGGTAACTGCTCAGACTATCTCGCAATAGCTGTGCTGCAAGGCTCCTCATTTACTTCTCATGTAAACCGCGTCGCATTGCGCCTTGCTCTTGCTGCATATTCCGGCAGTTACGGGGTAATATAGTATGAGTAATTACCTAAAATGTGTAGGCGCTAATTAAAGAGTCACCATCTAGCAGACATAAGATTTGCCAGAAATTGGGCATTGTGCTATAGCGACGAACTATCTTGCGCATTTTCTTTAGGTTTATATCCGAAATTATTTGTTTTTCTGCCATTTGTTTTATTAATTCAAGAAGCAGGTAATGTTCTAGTTCATAATAAAATTCATCAATTGGCTTATTGCTGATTTTGTTACCTCTTAGTTGCTGCCATTTTGGAATAAGATACTCAAGAACTTCAGCTTCCTCGGATATTTCGATTGTCTCTTTAGTTAATTCTGCTAGGATTTGCGGGTAATTATTCTTTGCGATCTCATCCTGAAATTTGCCAACTTCATTAGCTAATGTACTAATTTCATTTAAAGCTGACTTGATAAGCTGATCGTTAATATTTTTTTCTTTTAGGAACCTATCTAATTGGCAGTTAATTTGAGTGTCTGAAGGGAATTGTTGCATTTTTTCATCTATATACAAGTTTAATTTTCAATAAGTTATAAAGAATATCTGATTGAATTTTAAGATAACCAATAATCAATGCAATATTTTATCATAGTTAGACCATCCTTATCTTTTGTTACCGGATGATTACGCGATTAAACATGATATAATTATTAGCTTTATTTCTTTTATTACCATTACGCTATCAGGATTGCATGACTTATAATAAGCGGAAATTACTCATCATTCTTGGCTTTGCCAACTATTGCAGCTATGCCGCTGGGGATGTATGGTCATTTCTTGGGCAGAGTAATTTGCAGGAATCCCAGCCTTTAGTTTGTGGCTTGGCTGATGATGCATGGGTTGATCAATCCGGACCTGATTATGTAAAATATCCACGAGTTGAATCAGAAACGCTATTTTTAACCGCAGATACTATTAATGGACAAAATAAGGGTAATCAGATAGCTCAAGGAAATGTTATTGGTTATAAAGGTAATCAGACTTTTTCTGCTGACTGGCTAATTTATAATCAGCCAACTGGCAGGGTTACTACTGGTGATAATATGGTTTTAACTAGGCAGTATGATGTTATTACTGGTCAACAAGCAGACTATTACCTTGATTTATATAAAGGTACGTTTACCAAAGCTAATATTTATTTTGAAAGTGCTAATCTTTCTGGTGCAGGGGAAAGTATTAATGTCTATGATAAAAATCATTTAGGTATTAGTAACGGTTATTTTACTGGTTGTGATCCAAATGATCCTGCATGGTATATAAAGTCACAAAATATAAATGTAAACTATCAGGATGCAAGTGGTACCGCCAGAAATGCTACCATGTATTTTGAGTCCGTGCCGATTTTTGCTACTCCCTATATGAGTTTTCCTTTGGGGCAGCGTAAATCAGGATGGCTAACCCCACAGTTTGGTGGTACTTCTACGTCAGGGTTTATGGCGTCTGACCCGTATTACTGGAATATGGCACCAAATTATGATATGACGATTACGCCATATATTTGGGCTAATCAAGGGGTTATGGTTTCTGATCAGTTCCGCTATATGACTGAATCAAATGTGGGTAGTATCTATACTGAGCAGCTTCCATATAACTGGGGAACAACTGTACCAAATAGCTATCGTTATTACTGGAGTCTCAACGATATTTACACTCCAGTTAATCAGTTACAAATGGGGTATAAATATAACGTAGTATCTGATAGTAATTATTTTAATGATTTTGGGAATTTTTATTCAGTAACAGATAATGTCAATCTGGAACAAAGTGTTTTTGCCAACTATACGCCGACTTGGGGTAATGCTGGGATTAAATTACTCAATTATCAGACCTTACAACCTTATGGTTACGCTTCAACCGTACCGATATATTCTTCTTACCCAGCAATAAATTTCAATGTAAAACCACAAGATATTGGTGAGGGTTTTAAAGGGGCACTAACCAGTAATTATACCTACTTCTATAGTCCTGCAATGCAAAGTGGTCAACGTACTTATTTGTATCCTAGTATAACATATCCAATGCAGGCGACTTGGGGGTATTCAACCCCGAAAATTGGTTATAACTATACCTATTATAATCTTGGTGAAGCTCCAAATGTTGCCAACAGTGCAATGCAAGTACAGCGTGCTTTACCAGTTGTTTCACTGGACAATGGTTTATATTTTGATCGACCAATGCAACTTGGTGGCGGCGGGAATTTTACTCAGACACTTGAACCACGATTATATTACCTGTATATTCCGCAGAATAATCAGGCAAATTTACCGGATTTTGATACCGCAACAGCTACTTATAATTATAATCAGTTATTTAGTGAAAACCGCTTTACTGGTTTTGACCGGATAAATTCAGCAAATGATGTGACTATTGGCGGTACTACTAGGATATTAAACGATTCAAATGGTATGGAATTAATGAATTTTAGTGCCGGATACAGATATTATATTACGGAGCAAAATAATTTTCTTTACGGTAATCAGACACAGTATGCCCAATTGTTTTTGCCAAATCCGAATCTTATAGCTGAATTAAATAATAACTGGACCAGAAAATTTTCTACTTCAGCAAGCTTTCAATATTCAACAGTTTATAATACTGTCGATGCCTATAGTGCAGGATTTAAATTTAATCCAGAAGATTACAAAGTTCTAAATGTAAGATTCCGCTATCAATATCAATTGCCGCTTTTCTTTTATGGATGGACACCTGGACAGGCTCTAACCGCAAATGGTGCTACGTTTGAAAATCAATATGCATTGGATGTTTCCGGGCAATGGCCAATTTATGATAATAAGCTTTTTGCTGTCGGACGAAGTAACTATGATTTCACCATGAGTCAATTTCTGAATCTGGTTGGTGGAGTTGAATATAATGGTGGTTGCTGGACAGTTAGTGCAGTTTATGAGCAGTTTACCTTTAATGTGAACCAGACACAGATTGGTTATTTTTTACAGTTTTCTCTAAAAGGTATCGGTGGTGTTGGTACTGGAGATCCTACTTCAGATTTGAAGACAAATGTACCTGGATATATGCCAATCTCTCAACCGCAATTTACAGGGTTTTAGGAGTTAGAATGATTAGAATATTATTAGTATTGATCTCTGCATTTTCTTTACCAGCTTTTGTTTATGCTAATGATGCTGAATCCGCATTAACATTAGGGGCAAATGCGAGTCAACCTGTTGCTGCTACGAAAAATAATACAGCCAGTCAGGTTAAAGCCGCTGCTCCAACGCAGCGGTCGCAGTCATCAACTGGGAATCGACAGCAATCAACAGTTTTAGTTGATAAAATAGTTGCTTATGTTAATAAACGTATTATCACCCAAAATGAGCTGGAGAAACAGATCGCCCAGACTAGAGAGTCGTTGCAGCAGCGTGGGATTACTAATACAAATTATAACGATTTGCGTACTAGAGTACTTGATCAGTTGATTTTACTCCAAATTCAGCTTGATTTGGCTGCCAGAGGTGGAATCAAGACTACTGATGCAGAAGTAAATGATGCAATTAATAATCTTGAAAAAGCTCAAGGTATAACAGATCAGCAGATGCGGGCAAAACTCGCCAAGCAGGGAATGTCGTATGATGATTTCCGACAGCAGTTAAATGATCAGATAACGGCAGATAAATTAAAGCAACGTGAGGTTGATGCGCGTGTAGTCGTTAATGATGATGAGGTAACTCGGATACTAAATAGTGAAACTTATAAAAATAGAATCGACTACAGGCTATCTGATATTGTGATTAGCATTCCAGAACAGGCAACTCAAGATGCTGTTGCTAAAAGAGAGGCTCTGGCAAACCAAGTTTACGCCCAGTTAAAACAAGGGCAGTCATTTGAACAGCTTGCCATCAAATACTCATCGGCACCAAATGCCTTAAATGGTGGTGATTTGGGCTGGAAAAGTAATAGTTCCTTGCCACCAATAGTTCTTGATCCTGTTGCACAAACACCACAAGGAGGGGTTACTCCAGTCATTAAAATGCCGGTTGGTTTTTTTATCTTTAAGGTAACTGGAGTCAAGCAGCATGGGATGCCGCAAATTGTCAAGCAGTATCATGTCAGGCATATCCTTATAAAAGTTAATGAATTAACCAGCGATGAAGAGGCGCATCAGAAAATTAATTCAATCCGTGATCAATTAATGAAAGATAATGGCAATACAGCTAAACAAAATAAAGATTTTATTGATTTGGCTAAACGATATTCAGAAGACACCAGTAGTATCAAAGGTGGTGATATTGGCTGGGTAAGTAAGGGCGACACAGTTCCACAATTTGAGCAGGCAATGCTAAAAACTCCAGTAGGGCAAATTAGTGAACCAGTTCGAAGCCCATTTGGCTGGCATCTTCTTGAAGTTACTGAAACACGTGATAGTAACCTTGCTAATGATAAAGAAAAAGCGGAGATTCGCCAGGAGTTAAGAGAAATGAAGGCTCAAATGCTTTATACTGAATGGGTACGGAATCTACGTGAGATGGCGTATGTAAAGCTCAATGATAACTAAGATGAATAAAAAACCATTAATTTGTATTACAACCGGTGAACCCGCAGGAATTGGACCTGAAATTTGTCTTGATCTGGTTAATTCACCTTATGTTGATAGTTACAATTTGTTATTAATCGGAGATGTCCATCTTCTTAGCAAGCGAGCAGAACTTGTTGGGAAGGATATTGATTTTATTATAATTAGTGATCCTGATGATTTCCCGGTCTTGAAATGTGGGCAGTTGGCAGTTTTTCATATTGATTGTCCAAATCATGATTGTATTGGACGTCCATTAGCAATTAATGCTAGCTATGTTTTAAATACTCTGAATATTGCAATAGATCTTTGTAAAAAGGGTATGAGTAAGGTAATTGTAACTGCACCTGTGAATAAGGATGTATTAAATCATGGGGAAATTAGTTTTAGTGGGCATACTGAGTATTTTGCCGAAAAATTTGGTGTAAAAAAAGTCGTGATGATGCTGGCTAATAATATGTTACGCGTGGCATTATTAACGACACATATACCCTTGGCAGATGTTCCTTCTCAGGTTACTTCTGAAAATCTGGATTCAGTAATTCGAATAATTCATGATAGTTTCACAAGTAATTTTAATCAGCCACAACCGCGAATTGCAGTTTGTGGTTTGAATCCTCATGCGGGTGAAAATGGTCATCTGGGCATGGAAGAAATCAATATAATCAATCCGGTTATAAAAAAATGGCAGCAAGATGGTTGCTTAGTTTCTGGTTGTTATCCGGCTGATACTATTTTTAACCGTGCTCGTGAATTTGATGTTATCCTTGCTATGTATCATGATCAGGGTTTGCCAGTACTAAAATACTCGGGATTTGAAACTGGCGTAAATATTACTTTAGGCTTACCTATTATCAGAACTTCAGTTGATCATGGAACTGCGCTTGATCTCGCTGGGACGGGTAAGGCTTTATCTGCAAGCTTGCATTCTGCAATCGAAATTGCTATTCAACTCTCATCTACCTCAGGATAAATTTTGCCATCTGGTTTTTATTTTTTGGGTTTCACTAGTGGGAATGTTTTGGATTAATATTATCCTACTCTCAAATAAAAATAATTGGTGTTTACTGTATTATATTTAAACATTATGTGTGATAAAATAACATGTCTTAATCGTTACTGGAGTAGTTGTGAGAGATTTTGTGTGGAATAATAGTCAAATAAATACCTTACTTGGTGCCGCCAAATTTATTGCTTCAGTTGGTGATAAATATGATTTATCTGAAAGAAACATTAGATGCTTACAATTAAGTTCTTATTTTTTATTATCAACAGAAATAGACATTAGTGATATTCCATTCGCAAATCCAATTGAACTGGCTTCTACACTTCAGGATAGTGAACAAAAAAAATCAGCTTTAGAGTTCCTTGTTCTATCTATGTATTATGAAGATGATTATCTTGATGAGAAACGGCTTATTTTGGAAGGGTATTTGCGTTCACTTAAATTAAGTGATCTATTACTCAAGCAGTTAAGTCAGGTTTTTAATCAGTATCGACAGCTCGTTGAATATAATGAGTTTCGTAAAACATTGAAATCCTCTACTAATCGAACTCTTGATGCTCATTTTAATGATAAATTTATGCCCAATGAAAATAGTCCCCAGTCAGTAAGCGACAAATATCAAAAATTAACTCTTCTTGCTAAAAATAGTTTGGGGTATAACTTATATAAATCATATCGGAAAAATAAATTTCCATTGCCTGGTGAACGGCTACTATCTAATGATAAAGTAGTTCTGATTTATGATATAGTGAAATTAATTACTGGTTACAGATACGATATAAGAGGAGATCTAAATGCTTTGGCATTTGTTGCTGGAAATATGACGGTTGGTTCTTTTATTGTTGCGGCTATTGGCGTTATTGAATACTATTATCAAAATCCAGAAGCAATCAAAAAAGTTAATAAACTTGAACGCAAGAAATATTGGAATGCTATCCGGGTAGGTATGAATTGTCCCTTGGATTTTACTGATAACTGGGAATATGAGGCTAACTTTATTAAAAATTTGAATGATCTAAGAGCTGAATGTAATCTTTGAAATTGGTTTGTATCGACTTAACGTAACTGGATTTAACGTTTTAAATATGCAGGTCCTGGGTTTTTCTGGTTACTTCCAACTTGTTTCAGGTTCAATTAAAGAGTTTAACCATACTCATAATATTGATATTACTGGTTAAATAATGCTTTCAAGTATGCTATAATACGCGTTAATTTTTGGTTAATTATTAGGAATAACATTGAGTAACGCAACACGCACTAATTTAAGAAATATCGCAATAATCGCCCACGTAGATCATGGGAAAACAACTCTGGTAGATAAACTCTTGCAGCAGGCAGGAACATTTTCTGCTCATCAGCAAGTGGCTGAGCGAGTAATGGATAGTAATGATCTAGAGAAAGAACGCGGTATTACGATTCTCGCAAAAAACGCTTCTTTAGATTATAAAGGAGTTCGGGTTAATATCGTGGATACTCCTGGGCATGCCGATTTCGGAGGCGAAGTTGAGCGTGTACTGGGAATGGTTGATGGTGTACTTCTTCTGGTGGATGCCGTCGAAGGTCCCATGCCACAAACTCGTTTTGTAACTAGAAAAGCATTATCGCTTGGTTTGAAACCGATTGTAGTGATTAATAAAATTGATCGACCTGGTGCTCGACCGGATTGGGTGATTGATCAGACTTTTGATTTGTTTGATAAACTTGGGGCAACTGAAGAACAGCTTGATTTTCCTGTTGTGTATGCCTCAGCACTAAATGGTTATGCTTCACTTGAGGCTTCAGAAAATCCCGGGCATATGGAAGCATTATTTGACACCGTTTTAAATAATGTACCAGCACCTGTTGGTGATGATGAGGGTAGCTTACAGTTGCAAATTGCTGCACTGGATTATAATAGTTTTGTTGGGCGAATCGGTATTGGACGAATCCGTCGTGGCAAAATAAGAGCTGGTCAGCAGATATGTGTGGCTCATGGTCCTGATGGTGAAAGAAAAAATGCAAAAATAAATCAGATTCAGGTATTTAATGGGCTTGAACGGAAGCTGGTAGATGAAGCTTCTGCTGGAGATATTGTTCTAATTAACGGAATAGAAGAGCTAAATATAGGTGTAACTATTTGTGATGTAGCAAATCCTGACCCATTGCCAATGTTAAAAGTTGATGAACCAACTATTAGTATGACATTCCAGGTTAATACCTCGCCACTAGCGGGGACTGAAGGTAAATTTGTAACTAGTCGCCAGATTCGTGATCGTCTTAATAAAGAGCTTTTGACAAATGTAGCATTGCGGGTAGAAGACACTGCAAATACTGATGAATTTCTTGTTTCTGGACGTGGTGAACTGCATCTTACTATTTTGCTTGAAAACATGCGTCGTGAAGGTTTTGAAATGGCAGTTGCCAAGCCACATGTAGTGATGAAGACTATTAATGGTGAAACTTGCGAGCCTTATGAGCTGCTGACTATTGATGTGGAAGAAGAGCATCAGGGCGCAGTTATGGAAGAGCTTGGGCGTCGTAAAGGTGAAATGCTTGATATGTCTAGCGATGGTAAAGGTAGAACTAGGATTGAATACCGGATTCCTGCTAGGGGATTAATTGGTTTTCAGGGCGAATTCTTAACTCTTACACGCGGAACTGGGCTTATTGCGCACGTATTTGATGATTACGGTCCAGTTAAAGCCGATATTCCAGGTCGTCGTAATGGAGTGCTTATTTCTCAGGAAGATGGAGTGGCAGTTGCTTATGCGCTATGGAATCTGGAAGATCGTGGCAGAATGTTTGTCAGTCCTGGTGAAAAGCTTTATAATGGTATGATTATTGGTATTCATAGCCGTGATAATGATTTGAATGTTAACCCGATTAAGGGTAAGAAACTTACCAACGTTCGTGCATCAGGTACTGATGAAGCTGTTCGGCTTACTCCTCCAATTAAGCTAACTCTTGAAAGTGCGATTGAATTCATCGATGATGATGAGCTAGTTGAGATTACTCCGCAAAACATTCGTTTGCGTAAACGCCATCTTGATGAGAATGAGCGTAAACGTGCAGCAAAACAAAGTTTGGCTAATTAATTATACATTTATAAGGAATCTTTGATGATTGTTCATGTGGCTAAAGATGAATTAATTTGGGAAGAGGTAAATCATCACGTTTTGAATCGTGTAACTGCAGAAGTTGTGAATATGTTTCACGCCGAAGCGTTATATTATAAAAATGATGATTTGTCTGTAAGATCAACCTTTAAGCTTCAGGAGAAGAAGGAAGGTGATAAGCCTTATAGTGTTAACCTTGTAAGCTATACTCACGTTGGACCAGATCTGATGCGTCTTGAGTTTACTGAAACAAGACATATTGGTGATTATACTTCTATTGAAGAAGCAAAAGAAGCAGTACATCACTATTTCTATAAGCATCTTCATCCTAAACATAGCCATCATCACCATTTCTAATAGATTTGGTGCTAACTTCTTTTGTAGCTGTCTTCGTAGTTAAATGGATATAACGGCCCCCTCCTAAGGGGCAGTTACAGGTTCGATTCCTGTCGAGGGCACCATGAAGACAATAAAAAAACCTGATCATTTGATCAGGTTTTTGCTTTTCTCATAATTAATCTTTATGCCATTTGTCAATAAATGTTGTCATTACTGCATTAGCATAAACATTGGTTGCACTTCGTCCCATATCAGCAAAAGCATCAATTGGTAACAACAGTAATACACTTGCAGCAGGAAAGTGGAATGCCGTTACGGCTGAAGAGATTACCATGATAGAAGCACGCGGTACACCCGCAATTCCTTTTGAAGTAACTAATAACATGAAGAATATATATAATTTATCAGTGAATGCAATATCAATTCCAAAAACTTGGGTAATAAAAATAATTGCAAAGCTGAAATATACCATTGATCCTATCATGTTAAATGAGTATCCCATCGGTAGTACAAAACTACTGATTTTCTCACGTACCCCATAGTTTTCAAGTTCTTCAAATACTGCCGGGTAAGCAACTTCTGAAGAAGATGTTGCAAATGATAGTGATAGTGGTGGAACTAGTGCTGAAATTAGCTGGTTAATTTTACGCCCTACTACTTTTAACGATAGTAGATAAATCGCGAACCATACCAATATTAATGCAAGGTAATATTCAAGTATGAATACTAGGTAAGTATAAAGAACCCCGAAGCCATTTTTAATAATTACATTTGAGATTGATGCAAAAACTGCAATTGGGACTAATTTCATAACAGAATGACAGATTGCAAACATTGCATGCATAACACCATCAAGCACATCACGGATTGCATCGCGACCTTTAGCATCAATTTTGGTTAGTGCAAAGCCAAAAAACAGTGAAAAAATTACAATTTGAATAATATGATTACCTGCAAATGCATTAACCACGTTATCTGGAATAGTTTCTTTTACAAAATGAGATAAAGAAATTGAAGAAGAGTCAAATTTTCCACCTGCTGTCGTTCCTGTTTCAAGGAGACTTTTACCGACCTCAGTCATTGATAATCCTGGTTTAAATAAATCAATTACAAACCAGCCGATGAATAATGAACAGACTGAGGAAATAAGAAACAAGCCTAAAACTCGAGCGAATAATACACCTAATCCTTTAGCATTATCACCGATATTTATTACTCCAAGTGTTAGTGAAGCAAAAATTAATGGTGCAACTATCATTTTGATTAGTTTGATAAATATGTCCGAAGCCATACTCAAATATTCAAGTAGGCTGGCAGTAGCTGTCTGATTTGGCTGAATTACATTTCGAATTAGCCAACCAAACAGGATACCCAAAATGAGACTGATAATAATCGCTCTAGCAGCTTTCATATAATAAATACCCTCATTGATAAAAAATAAAATTATAAATACCAGCTATATTGTAGCATTAAAAAGATTGTCTAATATTTGAAAACATTCATATTTATGCCCAATTTTGCTTTTGCTTTGCTTGGATATAAAAAAGTGTTGATAAAAAAAACAGCAGCTATTTATTTTTGTCAAAGAAACTTTGCGGAATAAATCCCATCTCAACCGCAACTTTTTTATACGATTCTCCTGTTTCATTGACTTTAGCGATAATTTCAGCTACGCTATCATAACCAATTATTGATATCAATTCTGTTGCAGCTGTTGGACAACGTTCAAAATAAGCTTCACATAATTCTTTATTCGCAGTGATTCCTTTTACTACAGTATTAGTAAAGCGTTCCAAACCATCTCTCAATAAAGTTAGGCTTTCGATCATTGCATCAGCAATAAGTGGTTCCCAAGCATTTAACTCAAATTCACCAACCGTACACTCAGAGATAATTAAGTCATTACCTAAAAGTTTATAGGCAATCTGCATGATGAACTCAGCTCCAACCGGATTCACTTTTTTAGGCATAATGCTAGAACCAGCTTGTAGTGCGGGTAGATCAATTTCATGGATTGAAGTTGTTGGACCAGAATTCATTAAGCGTAGGTCATTAGCAATCTTACGTAAATTAAGTCCACAAATCTTAACCATACTTGAAAGCTGAGGGAATACATCTAGATTTTGTGTGCCATCAACCAGATCCTCACATGCAGTGATTGGTGTGCCAGTTACTTTACGCAGTTCTTCAATTACGGCTATTCTATAATCTGGGTGATTGGATACTCCGGTACCAATTGCATCACCGCCCATGTTAACTTGTAAAAATAGCTCTTTTACTTGATGTAGTCGTCTTACATCACGGTTTATTGCCATAGCATAAACCTTAAATTCGCGTCCAAGTGCAATTGGCACAGCATCTTCAAGCTGAGTACGTCCCATTTTCATAATGTCTTTAAATTCATTTGCCTTGTCTTCTAGGGCGCGTCTAAGTAGTTTAAGATTCTTTTCTACATCATTAATCAGATCATAAATAGCAATCTTTATTGCCGTTGGATAGGAATCATTGGTTGACTGGGAGGCATTTACATGATTGATTGGTGACAGGATGTCATATCTTGCTTTTTCATAGCCCATGTGTTCAAGGGCGATATTGGCAATCACTTCATTCGCATTCATATTCGTGGAAGTTCCAGCTCCCCCTTGGATTGCTGGAATGATAAATTCATCATGATACTTTCCAGAGAGAATTTGTTCGCAGGCAAAGTTAATTGCATTCCTGATTTCTTTGGAAAATTTACCTGTTCGGCAATTGGCATTTGCTGCTGCCATTTTTACTTTGGCGAATGCATTTATCAGATATGAATGCGTAAGGTGGTAATCTTTCAGTCTAAAATTTTCCAGGGCTCGTGCAGTATGAACGCCATAGTATGCATTTTGGGGTACTTTAAATTCGCCGATAAAGTCTTTTTCTATCCGGTATTCCATCTTATCCCTTTGATAATAATTTATTTAGTATGTGTAAAAGTTTTTCTGGATTTGCTTAACATCACTGGTTGTTAGTAAACTTAGCATTAAAAGAATCCGCGCTTTTTGTGGATTTAAATCATCACCAGCAATTAGGTCATAGGTTGTATCTAGATTATTATAATCATAACTTACTTCACCACTGCCAACTCGGCTACTTCTAACAATTACAATACCTTTCTTCCGCGCATTAACTAGAAAGTCTTTCTCATAATCTGGGATGTTACCATCGCCAACTCCTGCAATTACAATACCTTTAAGATTTTTAGTTTTTAGTATATTGTCCAGCATTTCAGTATCAACACCAACATTTTCATAAATTACCGCTACAGATGGTAATGACTTGATACTACTAATGTTAAATGGTGCATCATATGCATTTGGGCGCCCCTTATCATTGTAATTTACTTTGCCCATAACTACATGACCGATTGGACCTGTATTTGGTGATTGGAACGTATCTACATTGGTTGTATTAGTTTTAGTAACATCGCGACCATCATAAATACCGTCATTCATTACCACCATGACCCCGCGACCAATAGATTTAGGGTTTATTGCCACCGCAACCGCATTGTAAAGATTTAATGGACCATCAGCACTAATTGCTGTAGCAGGACGCATCGCACCAACTATAATGATTGGTTTTTTAGTCTTAATTACAAGATCAAGAAAGTATGCAGTTTCTTCCAAAGTGTCTGTGCCATGAGTGACTACTACAGCACTCACATTTGGATCATTGATCACCTTATTTACTTCATTAGCAAGTTTTAGCCAGTCTGATAGTGTAACATTGCCGCTATCTTTGTTATAAACCTGTTCGTATTTTATATTTGCCAGATTGTCTAGTCCTGGTACTGATGCAATAATCTGTTCCGCAGTCAGGCTTCCTGCTTTGTATGTTGTAGATGTTTGTGAACTAGCAGTACCTGCAATAGTTCCGCCTGTTGCCAGTAAATAAACTGTTGGCTTATTTGCAGCATAGGCAATAAAAGATATTAATGATAAAACAATAGAAAATAAGAGCCTACGCATAATCATCTTCCTTGAAAAATAGTGATGGACAACTTTGGATTATATCAACCAATCTTATTTCTTCGTCATATGCAATGCACAAAAAAGATTCTTTTTAGCAACTATATTTATTAATGTGCTGATATTGTTATATATTTAATTGCAGCTAAAATATAAATAATTTTGCTGATTTAGCTAGTTTAAATATGGATTTTGCTCAATCTGTTATAATTAGCAACTAATAAATTATGAATAAAATTACAAATGACATTGATTAGGTTAAACAAATATTTAAAAGATATGGGATTATGCTCAAGGCGTAAGGCAGATGAGTTTATTGCTAAAGGTTACGTCAAGATTAATGGTGAAATTATTACTGAGCTTGGCTATAGAGTTAATGATGAGATAGATAAAGTTGAAGTATTGCCCGAGCTAAAGCAGGAAACCGATTCTTTTGTCTATATCCTTCTTAATAAGCCTAAAAACTATGTTTGTAGTCATAGTCGCAAGGATGGTAAGCCTGTTTTTGACTTATTGCCAGATATAAAAGACTTAACTTATGCTGGAAGACTCGATAAAGATAGTCATGGCTTATTGCTATTATCTAATAATGGTAAATTTGTTTATCAGGCTTTCGGTGCTGAATTTATCAAAGAAAAAGAGTATTTAGTAAGAGTTGATAAACCAGTAACTCCAGAATTTATCCGCTCTCAGATATCGGGAAACATCATTCTTGATGGCAAGCAATTAAGACCAGCTAAATTAAAGCAGGTAAATGATAATGTTTATCGGATTACCTTGACTGAAGGAGTAAATCGGCAAATCAGGCGGATGGCAGAAGTTATGGGGTATAAGGTTCTTGATTTAAAGAGAATTCGGATTGGTGCTATTGATGATCGTAGTTTGTTACCAGGCAATTGGCGTTACCTTACAGATAAAGAAATTAGCCTGATTATGAATAAGACTGGTAAGTAATGCAGATTCCACAGAGTGTCATTGATGAGGTAAACCAGCGGGCTGATTTGGTCGAGGTAATTGGTAAGCATCTAAAGCTAAAACGATCTGGGCAGAATTATTTTGCTTGTTGTCCATTTCATAATGAGAAATCGCCATCATTTTCAATTAGCCCAGTAAAGCAGATGTATCATTGTTTTGGTTGTGGCGAATCTGGTAATGCTGTTAGCTTTGTCATGAAGTATCAGGGACTTGATTTTGTTTCTGCTATTCAGTCACTAGCAGAGCAGTATGGTGTCAATATTCCAGCAGATGAGCGACAGGAAAAAATCAGTCGTGAAGAGCAGCAAAAACGTAAAGAGCATAAACTTAATATTTATCAAACGCTGGAGAAAGCTTGTTTATATTATCGACAGCAATTAAGCCAGTCTAGTGTTGCTTTACATTATTTACGTGAACAGCGTGGACTTTCTAATGAAATTATAAATAAATTTAGTCTAGGTTACACCCCAGCAGGCTTTAATAATCTTCAGCAGACATTTCCAGATTATCCGGTGAATAAGCTTCTAGTTGATGCTGGTTTGGTAGTAGTTAATGATAATAATAAACGTTATGATCGCTTTCGGGAACGGGTAATTTTCCCAATTCGTAATATTAAAGGCGAAATTATCGGCTTTGGCGGGCGAATAATAACCAAAGGTGAACCGAAGTACCTCAATTCACCTGAAACAGAATTATTTAATAAATCGCAAGAACTTTATGGTTTATATGAAGCCAAAAAAGATATTCGTGATCTCAATCAGGTATTTGTGGTTGAGGGTTATATGGATGTAATTGCCCTTAATCAATATGGAATCAATAATGTGGTAGCAACAATGGGAACTGCTGCTACTGAAGAGCATATCAAGACCATGTTTAGGTTTTGTGACAATATTTGCTATTCATTTGACGGTGATAATGCGGGTAAAAAAGCAGCGTGGCGCGCACTGGAGCGTTCGATTGGTTTGGTTACTGATATTAAATCAGTTAATTTTCTCTTCTTGCCAGAGGAGCACGATCCAGATAGTTATATCCGGGAACATGGTAGAGATACCTTTAAAAATCTTGCAGCAAAACACTCTACTGGGTTAATTACATTTTTACTTAATCAATTAGTTGAGGAAGTAAATATTGCCACTGACGAAGGTAAAGCGCGTTTAATTAGTCTGGTTAAACCTTATACCGAACAGATAAAAGCGATTGCCTTACAGGTTATTCTAAAAAAGCAGCTTGCTACAATGGTTGACCTTGATCCTTCAGTGGTTGAGAGTATTTTGAATAACCGAAGCAGATTTGCCTTTTATAATAAATCGCTTAAAAACATTTCCAATGCCTATCAAAATAATCTAAAACGTCAGCCATTAAATCTGAATCTTCTTGAGAATATTATTCAAGCACTATTTAATCAGCCGCTTCTTGCGCGGGAGTTTCCTTTACCTGAAATACATATTCTTGAAACAAAAGATCTTGATCTTAGTGAACTCTTTATTTTAATTGCTTATCTTGAATCACATTGTGATAGCTTTGATGATATCGTAATTACCGATCTAAAAATGATGACAAATTTTGCACATATAAATCTATTGTCAATTTACCAGAAGGTAAAAACAGAGCGAGAGAACTTTACCAATACCTTTACTTTCAGTAAAGAAGATTATTGTAAAAAACTCCACGAGTTAGTTTATGAAAAAAAGCGCCCGCGAATGCCAAAATTGACTTGAAATTGAGCAAATTAGCCATTTCTGATTATTCTATAATATAATATTGGAAAGTTTTCTAAGGATAGTAAATGCGTAAATTATCGACATTTCAGCTGATACTCTTATCTACAGGTGGTATGATTGGCAGTGGCTGGTTATTTTCCCCATACTATGGGCTACAAACAGCTGGAGGAGGGGTTATTCTTTCATGGACTATAACTGCTTTATTAACCTTGATATTAGGATTAACTTTTGCCGAAGTGGCTACTTG
>JBDHRI010000158.1:0-3603 GCA_039807465.1 Burkholderiales bacterium
AAATAAAAAAAGCTTATGAGGAAATTTTAAATCACTCGTGATTTTTTAAAATATAAGTGATTGACGTCCTATAAATAACCTTGTATAATATTGTAGTTAATATTGAATACAAATTGTAGTTGGGTAAATAATGAAACATGCAGCTGTATCCACCAGTGTAAGACTTCCGGCTGGTGCTGATGAGATATTGAATAAGCTGGTAGAGGATATGCATACTACTAGGGCTAAATTCATTCGTGATGCCATCATTGAAAAGATAGAGGATGCATTAGATATTAAAAGCATTGATGAAGTGCTAGCACGTAAAGAAAAGACATACTCTATGGAGCAGGTAAAGCGTGAGCTTGGCTTGGAAGATTGATTTTAGTGAGAGTGCCCTTAAGCAACTGAAAACATTAGATAAGCCAATTGCCGGGCGTATAATTAAATGGCTTGATGATAGGGTTTTATCAGGTGTTAACCCTAGGCTATGGGGGAAGCAGCTAAAAGGTGATGCCTTAAATGAATATTGGCGTTATCGGGTAGGAGATTACCGTGTGCTTTGTGTCATTAAAGATAATATTGTTACTGTAGAAGTGGTAAGTATTGGGCACCGTAAGGAAATTTATAAATAGCTTTTCCATTGCCAAATAAGTTATAATTATAATTACGGTAAAAATTATAATGCATGGGAGTTTTGACGTGAAGAAAAAGAGAATAAATATAATATTGAGTGCTTTTGCTGTTACTCTTAGCGCTTGTTCTTTTGTTAGCCTCAATCCACAGGCTGAGAGTACTACGGTTTTACCTAAGGGAAGTTCCTATACTAATTGTAAGTATTTAGGTAATACCAATGTGTCAATCTGGTCGAAAGCTACTACATTCCAGAGCCAAGAGAAAGCTGAAAGTCAGCTTGATACTTTAGCTAGAAATGAAGCTGCATCAATGGGGGGTAATACGGTAACGCCGACTTCTGAAATTGTCAATGGGCAGAGAACTTATGGAATATATAATTGCCCTGTTCATTGATAGATACAAATAAGTTGCTTGATCGTCTTATAAATCAAGCAACTTATTTGGTGCTAATTAAACGTCAGATAAGTGTAGGCAGGCATAACTAAATTTGAACTACCGCTTACATATGTCGTGCAGTTTTCTAATTCACCACCAACTTGGTTAGCGGTACATTGAGTATAACTATAGCCAGGACCTTGTTCGTTAGTTATATAAACATATCCATTATAAGCAACTAAAGCTGTAGGACTATTTAAACCGGATATTTGTGAAGTTTTACATGGACTTAATGAGCCATCATTGTTAACATTACATTGAGTATAGCTGCTTATAGCACCCTCTACCGGATTACCACCGTGATAACCTGAGTTAACAAAATATGCATATCCGTTTAGAAACATCATACTTCGTGGACCAACTGCTTTTATTGCTGAGAGTTGATCAACAAAGTTAAATTGGCAGTTACTTAATAAACCGTTAGTATTATCCACATTACATTTTACATAGCCATCATTTTGTTGAGTAGTTATATAACCATAGCCATTATTAAAAACTACGACTTCGGGGGTACCATCGGCTGGCATATTATTTCCATTTGTAGATAGTCCAATCTTAGTACAATTTTCCCAATTTACGTTACCATTGCTGATTGGGCATTGTGCATAAGTTGGTGGAACAGTACCATCATTCATACCCCAATTGGCAATATATACATAATTGCCATAAAAAGTTATCCCAATTGGGTAATAAAGAACACTATCTCCCGACTGGGTTTTAGGATGCTGAATGCTACAGTTAACTGGGTTTATACCATTTAGCTTACACTCAACAACACTGCTTTCTATTCCAGTACCAAAACCACTATTATTCACATATAAATGGTTATTGTTAATCGCAACCCCTACTGGATTATTAAATAAATTTGACTCTATCGCTGCTGTTACGCAATTACTTAATGTTCCATGGGCAGCAACCGAGCATTGGCTAATAGCATTTTGGCTAAAATCAGCAATATATGCCTGAGTGGGAATAGAGCTATTTCCACTACTGCCACCGTTACACGCCGCTAAACAACAAGTGATAATTGATGATAACAATACATTTTTCCGCAAATTTTTCATATTTTCCTTTCTTTAATAATATATTTTAAATCAGCACCCAAAATTTATAGCTAATTTACTATCAAATTTTTACCAAATAATCTAAAGCTGTTCTAGCTAAACAATAGTATTCAATTAAACTTAGATCATTGCTGAAAGTTAACATAATTTTTCATGAGCCAATGCATTAGTCATTTATACAAAATTCTTTTAGGTAGCTAATACTATTTTGGTAATTATTACTTTTCAGTATTAGCTGATCCCTTTCTAATAATTGCTGTTGTTCTAGTAAATTGAAACTAGAAATATTTTGATGATTAGCTTTTATCTGCGATGTGGTATTAATTATGCTCTGCTGAGCCTCCTGACAGCTCATCGCTGATGCGACCAATAGATGAAAGCATATTCCGGCAAAAAACATACACTTATAAAAAAATTTCATTATTTCTCCTCATATTAATTATTAACTACTATAATCCAACACAAGAAACTTAACGGAAAGAATGAGCTAACCAAAAATATACTTTTTGACTTGTTAATTTAACCGGGATTTAATCATCTGGATAATTTTCTAAAATGGTTAAAACTCCCAATTATTGAAGCATCCAAGAAATCATTATTTAATTAAGCCGTAATATAAATACTATGATAACTAGTTTCCGATAGTTCCACTTAATTTGATGACTGACTTATGTAAGTTTAAATCAGCCTCCTCCACTCCAAGATCATTTGTTTCGCTCACCACCATTGTTCCATCACTCCAATTCAATGTGGTTTTTGGCATTTCTTTATGGGGACTATATGGAACTGGATTAACTATATAATCGTTCCTATTACAACCATGGGAATTTGACAAGCAGCCAATTCCAACTTTGGTTTGATTATAGTAGCCACTAAAGTGTGATGTAATAAATTTAACCATAAATGCTTTTCCGTTATAGATTGCAAAGCCATAATCAGTATAGTAATGATCCCATCTATTAGTATCATTTGTGTTATATATTCCACGTTCTCTAAAAAACATATTCTTGTTAGAATTATAGCCAACTTTGCCAGGCATCGGTGCCCGTACCCAATCTGCTTGATCATCATAATTTCTAGTATAGGTATTGTGATATAGTACTATATCCGCTGAAGCAGGCTCCATCGCAACTGCGGCCCACCAATTAAAAGAACCGCCAGATAGCGAACCAGTATTTTGATAACCATCAGCAGCCCAGTCCAATGATTCTTTACAAACACTATTCCAATTATTGCACCAATCTTTGGTAGAGGCTATCTGGTTAATATCTTCGGAGTTCAGTCCTGATGATTCTACCGTATAGCTCGCTTGTTTAGTTGCCGTATCAAAGCCGATATTACTAACACCATACCGATCTACATTATAGCCATCTTCACTAGCATACGGTACTTCAAGGCTAATTGAGGCTGACTCAAAACCATGATTAGCTTTTTTAGTCACGCACTGGGCATCAACATCAATTACCCCATACGAGTGTGTGCTATTAGT
>JBDHRI010000159.1:0-3598 GCA_039807465.1 Burkholderiales bacterium
GCAATATGGCTGAAGGATAATAAACCAACTGACAATGCCATTAAAATGGTTGAAATAATTAATCAATCCTATCTAGACGGACTTGACCCACGTAGTTATCACAATACCGAGATCAATAAATTACTAGCGAAAATCAAGAATACTGATAACGATAGTCCTCAATTGGCAAAATTATTAGCAAATTTCGATACTACCTTAACAGATGCATTTTTTCTATATGCTAATAACCTTCACTATGGACTACAACCAGCACATAAAGTATTTCAATACTGGACGGTTGCTCCAAAAGCAATAAATTTAATAGCTTTATTAAAAACTACTGCTGAAGGAGATAGCATTGAAAGTACAATTGCATCAATAGCTCCAGAATATCCCGGCTATGCCAAACTTAAAACCAAAATGAATGAATATCAGCACGTTGCGATGAATACTGGTGGATGGGAGTCAATCCCAGAAGGTGAACCAATGCAACTTGGAGATAAAAGTTCAAGGGTCTATCTATTGCAGCAACGACTGGTAATGAGTGGCGAACTAGAAGAGATAGACAAAAAAGGTAAATTTACTGAAGATGTTCAAAAAGCTGTTATTACATATCAACAAAATAATGGATTATATGATGATGGTATAGTTGATGATGATACCCTGGCATCACTTAATATTCCGATTACAAAAAAAATTCAGCAGATGGAAATGAATCTGGATAAAATGCGCTGGTTACCAAATAATATGGGTAGTCAGTATATAATGGTGAATCTTCCAGAATATTCTCTAAAAGCAGTAAAAGACAACCAAGTTCAATTAAGCATGGACGTTGCTGTCGGCGGCTCTGAGCACCCAAGTTGCGTTCTTGCCAGTAAGATTAACACTGTCGTCTTAAATCCATACTGGAATCTACCAACCAGCATTGCAGGTGCTGAGTTATGGCCAAGACTCAAAACCGATAAAAACTTTCTCGCTAAAAAACACTATAATGTATTACAGGCAGATAGTTCAGGTAATTTCACTGTAGTTCCAAATCCAGAAACGATTAATTGGAAAAACATGAGTGAAAAAGAATTTAACCGTTACCGCTTCCGTCAGGACCCAGGAAAAGACAACTCTTTGGGGAAAGTAAAATTCTTATTCCCAAATCCATGCCAGATTTACTTGCATGATACAAATGAATCAGAGGTATTTGATGTTTATAAACGTGATTTCAGTCATGGCTGCATTCGCGTAGGCGAACCAAGAAAACTTAGCTATTATATTTTAACCCAGCAAGAAGGTTGGAATAAACGTCGGATTAATAGTTTCTACAAAGATGGTAAGAGCCAATCGGTAGGACTAAGTACGCCAATAAACCTTTATATTACCTACTTTACTTCTTGGGTTAGCGACGATGACTGGGCGCAATTCCGTCCAGATATCTATAAGCTAGATAAAACAGCTAAATATAAGGTTTATCTGCCAGAAAAGCAAAATAAGGAGAATGAAGCAAGTTCAGACGATGATGGTGAAGAGAAATCAGAATAATCTTGAATACTCCAACTTTCAAATAAAAATAAGGAACCTATTTTAGGGTTCCTTATTTTTATATTGCAGATACTTTAAGCCCTAATGAAATATGTATCCCTTAGCCTGATCAAGTGTTTCAAATTTGCCAATTACTTTAATCTCTAACTCATCAATAATGTGATACTTTTGATTCTCTTCACGATTAACAATCACGAAGCGACCACAATGACTACGCCATTCATTTTCTTTAATCTGATTCCAGTTTATTTGATTCATAAAATTTACCTCACTGATAGTTTTCCCTCACTTTGTCAGGCATTATTATCTTATAACAAAATAATTTTGTCAAATAAGCGTCTCAATAAAACAAAAACCACCAAATGGCGGTTTTTTATACAAAGGATATCCCATAATCAAGCTTGGGTAATCGCAGATGACTGGCTATCGTTTGCCCAATATCTGCAAAGGTATCACGAATCCCAATATCAATTTCCTTACCCGCATAATAGCCAATAACCGGAATATGCTCACGAGTATGGTCCGTACCAGTCCAGGTTGGATCACAGCCATGATCAGCAGTAAAGATAAGAATGTCATCCGGATTAAGGCTTTCAATAATCGCTGGGATACGGGTATCAAAATACTCCAATGCTTCCTTATAACCTTTGACATCGCGGCGATGACCAAAATTCATATCAAAATCTACCAGATTAGTCATAATATAGACAGGTTTACCATTAGCTGGATATTCTTTTATTGCATTTATGGTTTTATCCGTAAGCTCAGGTAAGCCACTAGCCTTGATTTCAACCGTAGTTCCCTGATGTGCATAAATGTCGCCAATTTTACCAATCGCAACAACTTCGCCACCATGTTCTTTACAAACGTCAAGAATAGTTGGTGCGGAAGGCAATAATGAATAGTCTTTACGATTTTTGGTACGCGCAAAATTTGCTGGGCTATCACCATCAAAAGGTCGCGCTATTACCCTAGCGATATTATATGGCTCAAGCTCTTCGCGGGTAATTTCACATAAGCGATATAGATTATCAAGCCCAAAACTCTCTTCATGGCAGGCAATCTGGAAGACTGAATCGGCAGAAGTATAAAATATCGGCTTACCTGTTTTCAAATGCTCTTCACCTAATTCAGCAATAATTGTCGTACCGGAAGCATGGCAATTGCCAAGGTAGCCGGGAATACCAGCACGTTTGACAATTTTATCCAATAATTCAGAAGGAAAACTATTATCATGAGAGGTAAAATACCCCCAGTCAAACATTACTGGACAACCACCGATCTCCCAATGCCCACTAGTAGTATCTTTACCGGAACTAAGCTCACGAGCTGCACCATAAAAACCATGCACCGGATAATCGCCATTATCAGCATGAAGCGATTTACCATTAACAGTTTGATATGCCCTACCCAAACCAAGCTTTAGCAAGTTGGGAATCTTAAACTGGAGTCCGTTATCACGACAGTATTGGTCAATATGTCCAAGAGTATTACTACCTGTATCACCAAATTTTTCTGCATCTGGTAGATCGCCAATACCAAATGAATCAAGGACCATAACAATTACACGATTTGTCATATCTATCTCCAATTAACTTAAAATATCTCGACCACTCTCTATGTTAAAAAACAAAATTTAATATAACTGTACAGGAAAAACCTCTGTTATTTCTGAAGAAGTTTGATTCTCACTATTCCATAATATCTTAATATTGTTGAAAGCTTTAGGATAATACTTCACTGTGGCAGTATAATCAGCTCCAGCAATGCCTAATAAATGAGGAATATCAACCACTACTAGATAACTTCTTTTTTTATCGTTATAAAGTATATAACAATAATTTGTGGAATCACATTTTATATTCTTAAGATTTACCGATTGTGGTATATTTTTTGAGAAAAACAATGGATATGCCGTTAAAGAATAATCTTGCTCGCCAATATTTAGAACAGTACCCGGTTGTTTTTTGCCAAGTATTTTATTTTCAGGTACTATAATATATTGCTTAAATCTAGTATAAATTTTGCCTTTTAAGTTACAACTATCATCAAGGTTACATTTATTAGCTACTAATTCTGACTCATG
>JBDHRI010000160.1:0-3572 GCA_039807465.1 Burkholderiales bacterium
CAAAATTTATCAAGGTTATAAAAATGATTGTTACATGTAAATGTGGAAGTGGCAGAAATTATTTAGCTTGCTGTGGTATCTATATTAACGGAGTAAAATTACCAGAAACACCAGAGCAATTAATGCGCTCGCGTTATACTGCTTATGCTACGGCAAACATTGATTACATTGTAAAAACCATGCAGGGCAAGCCACTCGAAGGCTATGACCGGGAGCAATCACTAATATGGGCACAAAGTATTGTTTGGCAGAAGCTTGCAGTTTTAAATAGCACTATGCAAAAAGACGAAGGCATTGTTGAATTTAAGGCTTATTACATTGATAATGGGCATGAGATTATTTTGCATGAAATTAGTGAATTTGAACGTAAAAATGCTCAATGGTACTATGTTGATGGGCAAATCCTGCTCTAACACATAGAGAATGGCGAATAGCCTTATTCAAGAAATTTTTTCACAGTCTATAAATTTAGCTAAACAATCAAAGAGAATTAAAAATAATTTCTCCCTGATTATTTAGCCATATCCACGCTATTGACAAACACCACACTGTTGCTTTTTATTATACGGTAATAACATCAGTAGATTTGCCATGCCGCAAAATCCAGTTACTCCAGCAAAGGTCAGCCCAGCACCAACGAAGCCACTCAAGAGGAAAAATCCGGGAGAAACAAAATACCCCAGTAAAACCCCAAGCATAATTAGTGAGCCAGCAACAATCTGTACCTGACGCATAATTGGTAATGGTGCTTTAGTATTTTTATTTACTATACAGCCAATTGACTTCCACGCTGAAATACCACCATCAAGAATTAGAACTTCTTCTCGATTAATTTGGGCAAATTTTGCTTCATTCATCTTGGTACGATTACCTGATTGGCAATGAATTGCGACATGCTCCATACTTTCCCCCGCAATGGCAAGCTGCTCCGGATCAAATTTTGACAGTGGCATATTTACCGCACCACGAATATGTTCACGATTAAACTCATCATGCTCACGAATATCACAAACTAGCACCTCATCTGTGTCATAAAGCTGTTTTAATTCCTGTGCTGAGATATATCTGATTTTAGCCATGATTAGCATCCTTAATTAAAATTATATGCAGTTGAAATTGGACTACGGTTAAGAGTTTTATCATTAAAGTATTCATAATATGAAATACTTAAAAATCCTCCTGCCACATTTATTACATTGGTATAACCACGGTTTTGTAAAGCCAAAGCCGCATTATAGCTACGCTGACCACTTCGGCAATGGAGGTAAACTGGTCGATCTTTAGGGATTTCCTGATATCGATTGCGTAATTCACTTAGTGGAATATGATGTGAACCAATTATTCTACCCTTCTCAAGTTCTGAAGCCTCCCTAACATCAACAATATATGCGCCAGACTCAACAAGATCCCGAATTTTATCCGGCGTAATTTGAGTAAACGATTTATCAGCAAGGTTAGACGCAACATAGCCAGCCATATTTACCACATCTTTTGCGGTACTATATGGTGGTGCGTAACAAAGTTCAATTTCCGTCAGATCATCAATCGTTGCACCAAACTTGATTGCGGTAGCAATAACATCAATTCGTTTATCAGCATTACCTTTACCTATTGCCTGCGCCCCAAGAACTTTCCGATTATTCTTGTCAAAAATCAATTTAAAAAACATGGTGCTATTATCCGGCATCAAGCTAACTTTATCATTTGGGTTGATAATTACTGTTTGATAATCAATATCCATTTTTGTTGCTTGAATAAACCCTTCTGTTAGACCTGTAGAGGCTGCATTAAGATTAAATACCTTGATACAGGATGAGCCAATATAGCCGGGATTTATAAAATCCTTACCATTAATATGATTGGCAACTCCTCGCGCCTGAACCTGTGCAGGCCACGCAAGAGCAAGCTTCCATTTATCATTAAATAATTTTCCATCTACTTCGATTGCATCACCAATAGCATAGATATCCGGATCATTAGTTTGACACATCGGATTAGTAGCAATTGCTCCTGTTTTACCAATCTCCAAGCCGGCTTCTTTTGCCAAAGTAGTTTCCGGGCTAACTCCAATAGCCATGACAACAATATCAGCCGCAACTTTTTTACCTGAGCCTAGGAGAATTGTATTTGTTTCAAAACCTGCTACCTTATCATTTACAATAAGGTTGACTCCATGATCCAGAATCTCTTTATGCAAAATCTGTACCATATCATAATCAAAGGTTCTCAAAATTTGTGGCATTGCCTCAATCAGGCTGACATCATAACCAGCTTCTTTTAGATTCTCAGCAACTTCAACACCGATAAATCCACCGCCAATTACTACGATCGATCTAGATTTATCCTGAATTGCACGGTGTAGATTCTCAATGTCAGTTACGTTACGAACTGTAAATAAATTTATATTCTCAATGCCAGGAATTGGCGGAACAACGGGCTTGGCACCCGGAGATAAGATTAATTTATCATAGCTTTCAGTATATGACTCACCACTATTTAAATCTTTAACAGTAATGGTTTTTTCTTCACGATTAATGGCAGTTACTTCACTTTTAGTACGCGCAATGATGTTATACTGCTTCAGAAATTTCTCGGGCGACATCAATACCAGTTTATCACTTGATGCAATATGACCACCAAGAAAATAAGGCAAACTGCAATTTGAAAAAGAGACATGTTCACCACGCTCAAGCATTATAATCTGATCATCTTCATTTAATCTGCGTAACCGTGCTGCTGCTGATGCGCCTCCGGCAACTCCACCAATGATTAATATTTTTCGTGCCATTTGTATATATCCTAATATTGTTCACAACATTATTTTAGATTATTCTAATATAACGTGTCAATATTATTTTATCTGTTGGGTATGTTTACAATGATAATTAAATAAAGTAATTACCTAGATATTCAGGATTTATAGGCATATTTACTATCGTCGTAAGCCCCTCAATTATAAAAGTAGTCTGTTCTGAATCAGTGTAAAACTCAAAAGTAACGCTATCTTGATATTCTATTTTGGAGATAACACTATTATTTTGTAAATAATATTTTACTTTGTCGGCAAGAGGATAACTTACATTAATTCGGTATAAATCTTTAGCTGTTTTTTCAACTATTTGGGCATGATCTAACCCAGATTTAACTGCGGCTGTATATGCGCGCACAAGCCCACCAGCACCAAGCTTTATACCACCAAAGTAGCGCGTAATGATAGCAATTAGATTGGTAATTTTTTCATGCTTGAGAACATTTAATATCGGCATACCGGCAGTACCACCTGGTTCACCATCATCGCTAAATTTTTGCTGTTCAGAACTATAGCCGATAATATAGGCATAACAATGATGATTTGCTTTTGGGTGCAATTCCTTTATCAGATCTAACTTCTTAGCTGCCTCCGTACTATCATTTACCGGAAATAAATCAGCAATGAACCGTGATTTGTCAATGATAATTTCTGTGGTAACATGTTCACTGATCGAATAGATATTTTTCATTAAATATTTTTCTTAGCCAGTAGGAAATTATATAACGCATCCTTATCACCGCCAACGATCTTATTCGTTAGG
>JBDHRI010000161.1:0-3567 GCA_039807465.1 Burkholderiales bacterium
AGATGAATACGAGCCTGCAAATAGTGGTTTTAGCAATTACATCGTTACTACTGAAAAGATTTTAAACAGGCTCTTAGGGATGTGCTAAGCGTACTTGCTTGAGTAAGTGTTTGCATTCCTGAGAGCTTCATTATTTCTGGCATGAAAATTGTAGCACCAACCCATGACATAGCAAATAGCATATATGTGCTAAACAGGATAAATTCAATCAGATGTTTTTTCTGCATGAGAATGCTTTCACGGTATTTATCTGGTAAGAGTTTAGCATTTATTAATGATCGATGGGGTACTAATTTAATGGCGGAGTGGACGGGACTCGAACCCGCGACCCCCTGCGTGACAGGCAGGTATTCTAACCAGCTGAACTACCACTCCATGTGGTGGGCGCAACAGGATTCGAACCTATGACCTCCTGCTTGTAAGGCAGATGCTCTACCAACTGAGCTATGCGCCCGCTTTTTTGCGCAAAGTGGTTGCGCTGCGAGAACAGTATTATGCCATCAAATAGCAACTAATTGCAAGTATTTTTAATCGCGCCGATGTTGTATCGGTGCTTGTTTAGACTAATATTTTGATATAGAATGGATATTATCTATTCTGTTTGGATCTATGAATTGACATAGAAAACTAATTGTTGATTATAACCTAGATATTATTAGTTAGTATGTAGATATAAAACAAACCGGAACGTAGATGTTCCGGTTTAACAAAAGGAGTTATTGCTGGACACAGTATAAATGTATATTTGCAGTGTCACACGTAGTTGCACCAGCACTCGCAACTGACCAAGCCGCTGTATTAAGACTTACATATCCAGCTGTACCAGATGAGGTATTTAAATTTGTAGTCCAATTAACACAGTCTGAAGCTGGTGTACCAGTTCGAGCCAGACCAGTCCAAGCATATTGTCCATCTTGAGTTCCTAACGGAGTTTTACCTATCGGATTGGTTAGTCCACTATCTTCAGCAACTAGGTTGGTTGTGGTAGCTGTTGCAATAACTTCATTAGCGAGATTAAGGTAAGTAGTTCCGACTGTCGTAGCATTATTGCCATTTAGCAATGCTTTAAATGTACCACTGCCAAGTTGGGTTGGGTAGTCAACTTTTGCATTATCATTGTTACAAATCGTATCTGCTGCCGCAAAGCTACCAAAATTTCCAGCAGTAACGGATTGGCTAACAAAGATATATTTTGGTCCAGCCGGTGGTGGTGGAGTATTTGGTACAATCTTTATAAATACTGACTCGGTTGGGAATTCAGAAGTTATCACTCGCAGAGTTTGGTTAACAGTCGTTGTAACATTGCTATTTGCTTGTATAGTCACCGAACATGAGGACTCATTTGCATTAATAGTACAAGAACTTTCATTACCAACAAAGCTGAGGTATTGTTGAGATTCTAAAATTGTAAATTTACTCCCAATTTGTAAGCTTTTAGTGCTAGGTAACGTTACTGTTAATTCCTGTTGCTGCCCAGGCGATAAAACTATCTGTGAATATAAAGATGAAGGTGGAGTAATAGTTACGCTACTTTCAATAACCATATCAATTTTTAATATTTCAGAGAGTCCGAATGCTTGATAACCACACTCTAATAAAACGCTACCATTGCGAGTTATATTCTTTAAAGACAATTGAACGGGATAAGTCCCTGCATGATCAACACATGATAGCTCTGCAGACTCATAGATAGTGGAGTCTGATTGAAACTTTACATTTTTGCATCCGTAAAAAGGGTTGTCAGCTACGCATTCTGCATTAATAGTAAGATTACTACCTGATTTGATAGGTGATACAGAGAACAATTTTAGATAGATATTATCATTTGTGGTGTAATTATCATTACTTATTTCAGCAGCATTCCATCTTCCTCCACATCCGGCTATTACCAGACTATATATTGCCATAAGTAGAAAACTAATTATATTCTTGTTCATTTTAAATTCCTTTCTTTATTGACCGTTAATAGTGCCAGTTATGTTTTGTACTTGTCCCAAATTTGGAATAGATAGATTACTTGTACAGCCAGTCATAAAGCCAGTGAAATTATGATACGGACTACCATTTACAATTAGATTAGTAAATAAAACATTACATTGTAAGTTGGCTGGAGCTGAATTTTGAATGCTAACATTACTTAAAGTGAAATTAATCGAGGTGCTATCTATCATAGTCGTAGTGATAGTTCCATCTCCGATATCAACTGTCATACTAGATTCACTACTAAGTATGGTCATTAGTTGCCCTAAAGATAGTCCACCAAAGAATGCACTATTCCCTGAATTATAGGCAACGCCGGATATAGTAGTGGTAAAATCACCATAAAGTATTTCAATAAAATTGTAATTAATAGGGTCGGTTGCGCGAAGATTATTTACCGATGCAATAAATTGATTGGTGCTTTCGATGTCAATAGAGCCTAATGCGATAGAGTTATAAATTATTGGAGTACTACCTGCCACATTAATTTGCAAAGTTGCAGTCAGGTTGTTACCATTTGCGGTACAATTGGTTAGAGTGGCGGTTGGGTTCACGCTGGAGGAATTTATATTTCCGCTAAGGCTAGTACTTGGTAAGCAGTTTGCAGATTGTGGGTTAAAGTTGTTAACTAAACCTTTTAAGCTAAATAATTGATTGCTTTCAGTGGAGTTAAGATAAATCATTCCGGATTCGCTGGTAGTTAAACGAATAATTCCGCTAAATGACGTACCATCGCTTAGGTTATAAGCAGCAAGCGCAGCTTGATTGACTCCGCCATAAGCTTGTGGGTTTTGTGTTTGGCTGCTTGAAGAACTGCTTCCTGAATTTGAACAGGCGGTTATACCGGCTCCAAGGATTGCCGTTATAGCGGCTGTTGATATTAAATGCTTACGCATAAGATATTCCTTTTGATTTATATTACGGAAAACTTAATTATAGGATATCACGTAACGTGATATGCAAGCTGAAAAGGTGTTTTAAGTCCATATTCGGGTAGTTTATTTTTTGATTGGCGCAATTTGTATTTTATTGCAACACTAAGAATTAAAGCTGATATTGATAAACTATGCTATGATTGTCATTATTGAGATTGCAATATTCTTAAACTAGGGGTAAAGTGATGAATGAGCTATGGAGTACTGCTGAATTTAGTAAATTAACTGGGTTATCGATTCGGACGCTACATTATTATGATGAAGAAGGTATTTTGGAGCCACATCATAAAAATGAGCATGGGTTTCGTTTTTATTCGCATGAGAATTTTTTGACAGCCCAAAAAATTATTACGCTTAAATATGTTGGGTTTAATTTAAAGCATATTCAAAAAATTCTTACAATCCCTAATTTTGATTTATTGGGTTCGTTGAGGTTACAAGCAAGTGCGTTGCGCGATAGCATTGCTCAATTAAATAAAGGACTTATTGTTGTTGAGGAAACTATTAACCATTACTCAATACATGGAGAAATTGATTGGCAAACTATTAGTCGAGTGCTTAAAACATTTACAATTTTAGAACTTACGCATTGACAAGCTATATGATATTATGATTGATATGATACAAACGCCTTGGAAGCTAGATGAAGAAG
>JBDHRI010000027.1:0-17149 GCA_039807465.1 Burkholderiales bacterium
CTACCAGATTTAGCGAAATGGCAGTTAATGGACTATCTTATGATTCTAAGTATGGAGAGTTCTTGGCTTCCGGTTCAAACGGCAAGGTTGTATCCTCAATAGGTGGTGTTAATTGGCCAACACCAGTTGCTGCAACTAATTCCAGCTTGAATTCCATTGCTCTTGATGCGGTTTCGGATAAAGTTATTGCTGTTGGCGGTACAGGAACTAGCTCAACCATGGTGATAAGCCAAGATCTCAATGCTTGGAATCAACAGACATTGCCAGTAAATAATGTTCAGCTAAACAACATTCAATGCTTTGATCAGGGAGATTGTTTTGTGGTTGGTAATAGTGCAACTATTCTCGTTGGAAAAGAGCGTAATCAATCAACTTCTCTTCCTGTCTGGCAACAGGTTACAGGTAATCAGCTTGTTGTAGCTTCAGGAGCTAGCTATACAAATCAGAATGGTACCGAAGAAGTTGTATTATTTAAAAATGCTTCACGCACTTTTGTACTTCAGAAAGATTCAAATTTGGTTTGTTATGGTACAAACGGTCCTCTTTGGGCATCAATAACTAATAAATATGCTCGTCCAACGCCAGGCTCAATGCAAATGCTATCTAACGGCAACCTTCAGGTAACAGGTGATTATAGAACCTATTTATCTGGTACCAATAGTCAGGGGGCATATATTATTTATCAATCAAGCGATAATAGCATTGATATTGTTAGTTCTGATGGTAAAACAGTTCTAAAAAAATTATGCTAAGCTGATGCGAATGGCGAGACTTGATAATTTCAATGGTCATCTTGGATGAAAAGAGTCTCGTTATTTGCTTATATTAGGCTTTCTATTGTAAATAATGTATAACTCATTCTAAAGCCTCCTTAATAGCCATGACAATCTTACCATCAATTTTGGATGGTGTTTTTATTTCTCGGGTGTAGTTATAATTATACGTTTAGATAGTTTGAACAAGAAATTTGGAGCTTATGAAAAAGTCCTGTATATATGTTGCGATGCCTTCATCCATCCTAATTACAGGCTGGGTTCGGCTTGCATTTCTTCTACTGGCAATATTTCTCATGAATACTGCCGTTTGGGCGCGAGAGCTAAGAGCTCCTGCAATGGTTACTTTGCAGAACAAAACTAACCGGACTATTCTAATCCGACCTAAATTCAATGATAAACTGGTATGTGTGTATAATTGCCACGATATCCAGCTAGAACCAATGGGGTTTACCCATCTTGATGTATTTGTTGCTGAGATAAATACTAATGCTGATTTATATTTCTATGATAAGAATTTAAATACCTTTTTAGGGTCTGTTTCGCTTTCTGCTACTTCGGATGGGACAGAGATAAATGACCCTCGTGCCACAATAATTGATACTGGTGAGTATATAAACGGTCAGGGTGCAATTTATTATCAACTATTAACTAGCTCTTATAATTTTGATTGTACTGCCAAATCTCAGGATAAGTACACTTATTTAAATATTTCATTAAATGATTCTTCTGAAAATATAAAATCAGCTAAATTCAAGGCAAAATGAGCTAATCCTAAATGAGTATCAATAAAGAATACTTTTCTGTCTTGAATCTAAATTCTGTAGTTTATGTCCCATGAAAATTTGTTATAATCACCAACAATTCGAACTATTTTCCAATTTGTATGGCTAATATTAATAATTACGGATGTGAGTATAGTTGATTAATTTCCCAAAGATATCGAAAGTTGTCATAATTTTTTTGGCAGGATCTCTTTCTTCTTGTTTTTTTGCTCCGAGCATGAATTTGACCGGATTAAATACTCATATGACTAGAGTAACTCAGGTTAATAATATTACAGTTATTGTTAATCCAATTGATCAGTATTTAGTTGAGTCAGGTACGGTTACCAAAAATAGTGATTATGTCTTGGGTGCTGGTGATATTATTAGTTTTTCAATCTGGGGACATCCTGAACTATCGGTTAGTAATATGGCTAACTCTATAAATGCAAATTATTATGATCCCAAAGCTTCGCCAACAAAACAGGTTGACATTACTTATGGTTTGAGTAAACCTTCGGAAAATAAGTCAGATAGCTACCTTATTGATAATAGCGGCAATGCTTATTTCCCTTTTGTTGGTAAAGTAAATCTGGCTGGTAAAACTACCAGTCAGGCTCGTGATACGTTAACTCAGGCGTATAAAGATTTTATTATAAATCCGAATGTTAATTTAAAGATTACCGGATTTCGTAGTCAGAAGGTATATGTTATGGGTGAGGTTCAGCAAAGTCAGATTTTACCGATAACAGATGTTGGTATGAACCTTACTTCAGCACTTGAGCTTGTTGGTGGGATTAATCCGGTAACTTCAAATGTTAACCAGATTTATGTATTACGCAAGAAAGACCCCAAATCTGTTGAAGCTTATCTTCTTGATGCTGGTTCAGTTACGGCTATGCTTTATGCGCAGAAGTTTTTTCTTAGAAATGAAGATATTGTCTATGTTTCAACTGCAGGCATAGCACAGTTTAATCGTGTGATGACACAGATATTACCAGCAGCAGAAACTATTTGGTACACCGAAAATAGTATTCCAAATTCGGTTATTCCCGGAATAACTAACTAGCAATTATGGCATAGTTGTATTTGATGTTAAGCCTTGTAACGTAATAAATTGATAAGATTTTAATTAGCTTTATGAAACCAGTAAAAATTCGTGTTTTTGAATTATCCAAACTGATTCTTCTTATCAGAAATAATTCTTTGTTAGTTGTACTCTGTATATTAAGTGGTATGTTTTTGGGCGCAGTTTTCTGGTTAACTTTGCCACCAGTTTATCAAATTACATCTTCAATTCAGGTTGATAACGCTGATACTAATGCTAATTATCAGATTGTAGACAAAGTACTAAGTGATAATCAGCCTATATTTACCAATAACGCGCCAGTTTCTGAAAAAAGCATGATCTATTTGACATTACCTTATATTCTGGATCCAGTAATTGATAATTTGCATTTGGATATCGAAATTCAGCCTAAATTATTTCCGGTTATTGGTAAATACATCTTTTACAAACATTTACGGCAGAAGAAGCTAGGGATTGAATCCTCACCATTTTGGATAAGTAAGAATAGTGGTTATTCATGGGGTGGAGAGAAGCTTGAAATTCCAATTTTTTCTGTTCCTGAAAACATGTTTGAGAAGCCCTATACTATTAAGGTACTTGATAGTAAACACTATCAGCTTTTAAATAAACAGGCTATTGTTTTAACTGGTGTGGTGGGTGAATTGGCGAATAGCCGGGATGGACATCTTCGTATCCGTGTGGATGAAATCAAAGCTCACCCAGGAACAATTTTTTCAGTAAAAAAAAGAGATATTATTAATGTAGAAAAGAGTTTGGCACAAAGACTTAAAATCAACGAGATTGTTAAAACAAAGAAAGATACAGGTAATTCAACTACAGGTATCATCGAAATTGATCTGGCAGGGCCAGATCCTAGTCTAGCCAAGGAAATTGTAGCTGAATTAATAAATACACTTATAGAAAAATCAAGAACTAGTAAGCTTGCAAAGATAAATGCAACACTTAATTTTATTAATAATGAGCTCCCAAATGCTAAAGAAAAACTTCTAAAATCAGAAAAAACATTGTCATCATTCAAGGAAAAAAACCATTTAACTGTACTTGATGAACAGGAAACGTCCTTACTTAAAAATATTTCTGATTTAGATCAGCAGATTACCAATAATAAGGTAACTTTGGCGGCATTACAAGGTGAATATGGTCCAAAGCATCCGGTCATTAAATCATTATTATCACAGCAGACTGATTTATCAGCTAAAAAGCAGATGCTAACAACCGAGCTAACCAAATTTCCAGCTAAGGAAGTGGCATTAATTAAGCTAAAAGCAGATCTTGAATTAAATCAGCAATTGGTTGCCAAATTGGAATCAAAACAGCAAGAATTATTACTGACTGCATCCGGGCAGATTAGTCCGATTACAATTCTCGATTATCCAGATATTCCCGAATTACCTGAATCTTCACATGGTAAAATGATAATTTTGATAAGTGCCATTTTAGGATTTATTAGTAGTGTATTCATAATATTAGCAGTATGGATGTCAAGAAAAAATCCAGATCCATTTATTATGGAGGAACGATTTGACATACCGATTTTTGCAATTATCAGGTATGTAAAATATAAAAATAGAATAAAGGGATTATCTTTCAAGGAGCAGTTGAAGCTAAATCCTGTATATTCCGTTCAGGCAAATCGGGATTTTAAAATCCTGACTGCCGAGATACTGGTTAGCCGAAAAAATAGCAGAATTTTTCAGTTTTTTTCTACTTGGGCAGGGCAAGGATCTACATTTGTTGCATTTAATTGTGCGCTATTTCTTTCAAAACAGCAACAAAAGGTCTTACTGATAACTATTGGTACCGAAGACAATTTTTTTACTAATCAGAATGGTAAAGATGAAGAATATTCGATTAATAATAATTTGCACGCTATTTGGTTAAACTACAATGATAATGCCTTTGAGATAAAAGCGAAAATTCAGCAGATAATAGATGCTTCACAAAACTATGATATCATTCTGATAGATTTGCCTAATATTTATCTTGATGCAGTACTGGCTACGAATTTATTCTTTAGTGATTATCGGTTTTTGATAACTTCACCGTATCAGGGTATTAGAGCATTAACGATGTCAATCAGACTGCTAAAAGTAAATAATATTGAGATAACAGCTGCTATTTTTAATTATACTAAAAAATTGATCGTACATGATATCTACTCAAAAGTATTATAAGCCGGATAATTCAGTCGAAGAGTTTTTTACTATTTCAATTTTGCTATTTGTCCTTTTTTTGCCAGATATCCGTTTAAGTAGCAGTTTTGCAGCAAGACCTGAAGACATTCTAATTCTATTGTCATTTATTTATCTTTGTTATAAGAGAATCATATTTGACACATTTTTCACTCGCATAATTATTTTCATGGCAATAGTTATGTTTGTTTCAATTGGTCTTAATAATCGTTTGCTGTCGCTTAATTCATTTGAGTTTTATAATAAAATCATCAAGGGAATGGTTGCATATAACATATGTCTCTTATATATGCAGGATTCTGATGGCTATCACAAAATATCAAAAATTCTTATTGTCTCAATAGCTATTCTTGCGGTGTTAAATATTCTTCAGCTGGCAAAGATTCCCGGCTTATCAAAAGTGTATGGTATCTACAGTAATCAGATTCAAATGGATGCCTTTGATAAAGTTGCCTTATCTTCATCAATTCCGAGGATTACTGGGCTTATTGGTAATCCAAATAATAATGCTACGTTTTTTTTGATAATTCTGGGCTATGTTCTTGATGTGTTTTTTCTTACCCGGAGGAAGGCGTATATCGTTTTAATAGTGGCATGTATTATAATAATAATGTTAACTCAATCAAGAACTATGTTTGCAACTACCGGGGGATTATTTGCTATAGTTTTATGTTTGACTGGCAATATTGCAATTATATTTTTTGCTGCAATTATATATTTTATCATTCAAATTTTAGATATACGCTATCTTGCTTTAATATTTGATAGTGGTAAATTATCTCAAACGCATTCATTTACTGGGCGGATTAACGAATGGGAAGTATTATTAAAAATGATAAAGTTACAACCTATCTTAGGATATGGCGGATATAAAGAATATTTTTACATTACCCAAACTTATCCTGAAAATGAGTATATTCTTGGCTGGTTCAGGTATGGAGCCATTTATTTGTGTTTATATTGTTATATGTTTGTTCATCTTTTATTTAAGGGAATCGTACGCGCCTTAAATAAATTTTCCGGGGGCTATTTTATGCTTAGTACCAGCTTAGCAATGATAATCGGTTCGATAAGTAATACTCCCTTCAATAACCCAAGATTATTTGTATTATTTGCTTTTGTAAATGCTTTTTTTGAATCTGGTCGGTTTCATGAAGAGAATAATGTTTAGCTCTCAAACATTTTCTATAATTAATCAGTTAAGGATAAAATAATCCATGGTTAGGACTATTTTTAGCGTAGCGTTATGAGCATAAATTATCCACGCAGAGACTTTTTAAAGACAGCTGGAATTATTGCCTTAGGTGCAGGCAATACTGCTTTTGCTTCAGCCGGAACCAGAGCTAAGAATATATATAATCTAAAGGACTTTGGTACTGTTTCTAAAAATGGTGATGCTACACAAGTACTGATGAGAGCATTTGATCAGCTAGCAAAAACTGGAGGAACATTAATTTTACCTCCTGGGGCATACAGTATCAGCCAAAGTCTAAATTTAGAAGTTACTAAAGATATAAATATTATTGGTAATCAAACTACATTAAAATTTAGTAACGTTAAAAACTACTCTATTGAATTTTATGGTTTACGTACAGATTTTAAACCATCTAGAATTAAAGATATTGGGGCATTAATAGTTAATAGCAGAGTAAGTGGCGGTAATCTTGTCTTACGTCAAGATAACTATTTATTTGATAATCTAGAGCTTAGTTTTTCTAAAATTGATGATTATAGTTGGGTAATGACATCTGAAAGCAGTTACTTTACTGAGGATATGTTAGGCAAAAATCTTGTTGGCTATAATTCTAGTTTGACGTTTTATATAGTAAAAATCCTTGATCCAAAAACAGTGGAAGTTGTCCCCGGTAATAATCAGTCTCAAGATAGTGATCCTAGTTTAATTCCAGCGTGGACAGTTGCTGATTTATGGTGTAAGTCACGTTCATATTATATTAGAGGCGAAATTTTGACTCCCGAGAACATCAGCCATAAAAAATTTGCTGATGGAATAGCTAGTTATAAGCCTGAAAATATGAATTATTATAAATTTATGAGTGGGAAATTGCGGCTTCAGGGGGTAAATTTTATTGGTAATAAAAACCGCTACGGTATTAAATTTCTTAATATTGCTGGATTGGAGCTTAATAATCTAACGATGTCGGGATTTGAGGATAATAGTTTAAGTATAATCGAGTCAATAAATGTTAAAATTGGGGGCTGTAATATACAAAATGGTATATCTCAGCGGGAAAGTAATTATGGTTGTTTGGTTGATTCTTGTCAGTATATTGAAATAATTAACTCTAGGTTTTCTGGCGGGTTTCATTCTTTATCCCATGGGGGTACTTTTCCATGCCGAAACATTAGGCTATCGAATCTTTACCTCTCTGGTAGCAGTAATTTTGGGCTGGATTTTCATGGTAACTGTTCAAATGTTGTTATTGAAAACATAAATTGCATGAGTGGTGCATATATTGGCGCGGTTAATGTTAGTATTAGTACTTCAAGTTTTGCAATTAGCAATCAGAAGTTGGCAGCACTGGTAATTGGACCGGAACGTGATAGTGATTACTATATTATACAAAATTGTAATATAAGTAATGGGATTGGAAATGCAGTTGCCATCTCCAGTCAATTTTGTATCGGTGAAATTAGTAAGATCTGTCTGAATGGGAATAAAGTTATCAGCCCGCTAAATGGAGTAATTTTTCAGGCATACCCATATGGTACAAATCCTGTGATTAATTATCTGGAAATGAAGGATAATATTTTTCGAGTTAAACAGGAAAAAGTGAAAATAATCAATAATCATAATCTATTCATAATCCAGCAAAATAATGCTTCTTGAGGTTATGCTTAGGCTTTAATCAAATTTTAAACTAAATTCTAATAATTTAAAAATTCAGGCTTGGCTTGATGGAGTAAATTCAGACATGGAAAAAAGATTCATACCGTTTGCGCTGCCAGATATTGGTGAAGAAGAAATTAACGAAGTAGTACAAACCTTACGTTCAGGTTGGGTGACTACTGGACCAAAAACTAAAGAGTTTGAGCAGAAATTTGCTGAATATATAAACGCTGATGTTGAAGCGATCGCAGTAAATTCGGCTACAGCAGGATTACATCTTGCACTTGAAGCCTGCGGTATTACTGATGGTGATGAAGTTCTTATTCCAACCCTTACCTTTACTGCAACAGGTGAGATTGTTCGCTATCTTGGTGCAGACCCAGTATTTGTAGATTGTGATCCAGAGACACTTTGCATTGATATTAAACAGATTGAAAGCAAAATAACCAGCCGAACGAAAGCAATTATCCCGGTACATATGGCGGGGCTTGCATGTGATATGGAAGCAATCTTGGCGATTGCGAAGAAGCATAATCTTCGTGTTATTGAAGATGCGGCTCACACTTGTCCGAGTAAAATCAATAATGTTTATATTGGGCAACATGCTTCGGATGCGATAGTTTATAGTTTCTATGCGACTAAAACGATTACTACTGGTGAAGGCGGAATGATTGTGACAGCTAATCCAGAAATCGCTAAACGCTGTAAAGTAATGCGTTTACATGGGATAAACCGCGATGCTTTTGATCGCTATACTTCAAAAAAACCATCCTGGTACTATGAAGTAGTTGCGCCAGGTTATAAATACAATCTAACTGATATTGCGAGTAGTCTTGGGCTTTGTCAATTAGCTAAGGCAGATCGGTTTCAACAGCGGCGTGAAGCAATGGCGGAACGCTATTTTACCGAATTAAGCGATTTACCATTTATTTTACCACCAAAAGTTAAAAATCCAGCAACGGATCTGCATTCTTGGCATTTATTTTGCTGCCAGTTAAATACGGATAAAATAAGCCGCGATGAGTTTATCCAGCAGATGAGTGATCATGGCGTTGGTACTTCAGTACATTTTATTCCACTGCATTTGCAACCATACTGGAAAGAACGTTATCAGCTGTCTCCTGCTGATTTTCCTGCTGCGAGTCAATATTATAAAAATGCAGTAAGCTTGCCATTATATACAAAGATGTCGGATGAAGATCAGAGCTATGTAATTGCAGTCGTTAAAAAGATTTTTTCTTCCTTACAAGCATAATACCGTGTTAGCCAAGCGGGTTTTTGATATTGTTTGTTCTTTTATTGGGCTATTGATTTTATCTCCAGTTTTTCTTATTATCATCATATTAATTAAAACTGGTTCTAAAGGACCAGTTTTTTTCCGACAAACTAGAATTGGTCAGTATGAGAAACCATTTCAGATTCATAAGTTTCGTACTATGATAGTTAATGCCGAAGCACGTGGACTTAAAATAACTGTAGGTGTCGATCCGAGAGTTACCGGGATTGGGCGGTTTTTACGTAAAAGTAAACTCGATGAATTACCGCAGCTTATTGATGTTCTCGTTGGAAATATGTCATTAGTTGGTCCACGTCCAGAAGTTCCTGATTACGTGAGGCATTTTCCACCTGAGGTTAAGGCAGTGGTTTTCCGGGTGAAGCCGGGCATTACTGACTGGGCATCATTAAAAATGATTGATGAGAATGAGATATTGGCTAAGGCAGAAAACCCAGAGAATGCCTATATAAACGAGATATTACCAGAGAAGCTCGCTTATGCGGTGAAATATGTGAAAACTAGAACTATGGCTACCGATATTTATTTGATTTTTCTAACGGTATTTAAAATTTTTGCCCGCTAAATATATTTGGGAATTATGATGGGTTCAATATTAAAAGATAAACTTGCCTATTTGTTTAAATGGGAAATTTTAGCACTCCTTCTTTTGGACTGTGTCCTATTACCTGCTGCTTTATTTACAGCAGTTTGGCTGCGGCTTGGTGCTGAGTGGGATCCAAAAATAACTCCGCATATTTGGTTGTTTTTTTGCTTGCCACTGTGGACGATTCCTTTATTTATCCAACTGGGGTTATATCGGGCGATTATAAAATTTCTTGATGATACTGTGGTTTATATTGTATTTATTGGTGTTACTGTCTCAGTCTTGATTCTGACAGTGTTTATTCATTTCTCAAATGCTCTGGCATTTCCGCGCACAGCGATTATTATCTACTGGTTATTTGCGTTGGTATATATTGGTGGTAGCCGTTTTATGCTACGAGGAATTCTACGCAAGATTGGTTATAATGCGGAAGCTCGTCCAGTTGCGATCTATGGTGCTGGTAGTGCTGGAGTACAGCTAGCAACTTCCCTTACTCACGGTAATGAATATGCTCCAGTATTATTTATTGATGATGATGAGTCAAAATGGCATAAGACTATTCGTGGCTTGAAGGTCTATCCTCCCAACGAATTAATATTAGTTACAAAACTATATCATATAGAAGAGGTTTTGTTGGCAATTCCATCGGCTCCACTAAGTCGCCGTCGTGAGATTATCAATAAGCTTGAAGAAAATTCGATTTATGTCAAAACATTGCCCGGGCTTGCTAGTATTATCAGTGGTGAAGTGAGATTTTCTGATATCAAGGATGTAGATATTGAGGATTTACTGGGGCGGTTGCCAGTACCACCAAATAATGAATTACTAACTAAAAACATAGTTGGTAAAAGTGTACTTGTAACCGGTGCTGGTGGCTCTATTGGCAGTGAATTATCGAGGCAAATTGCTGCACTTAATCCAGAGCGTCTGATTATCCTTGATTCATCCGAGTTTGCCTTATATAATATCGAGCAGGAACTACGTAACCGTTTTGCTTATGTTAACCTTATTGTAATACTAGGTAGTGTTACCAATGAAAAACTAGTTTCAGCAGTTCTTAATCGATATAAAGTCAATACGATTTACCATGCCGCAGCATATAAGCATGTGCCTATGGTAGAAGCTAATCCTCTTGCGGGCTTGGAAAATAATGCACTGGGTACCTATGTAGTTGCTGAAGCAGCATTAAATAATGGTGTTGATAATATGGTGCTTATTTCGACTGATAAAGCAGTTCGCCCAACTAATGTCATGGGGGCTAGTAAGCGGCTTGCCGAACTTATTTTACAGGCATTTGCTGAAAAATCTGGACATACTGTATTTAATATGGTTAGATTTGGTAACGTGCTTGGTTCTTCAGGCTCTGTTGTTCCATTATTTAAGCGCCAGATTAGGTCTGGTGGACCAATTACCGTGACTCATCCGGATATAATTCGTTATTTTATGACGATACCTGAAGCAGTACAGCTGGTGATTCAGGCGGGGAACATGGCTAGTGGTGGCGAAGTATTTGTACTTGATATGGGAGATCCAGTTAAAATTGTTGATTTAGCAAGAAAAATGATCTATTTGAGTGGACTAACTCTTAAAGATGCAGAAAATCGCAATGGAGACATAGAGATTAAATTTACTGGGTTACGTCCTGGTGAAAAACTCTATGAAGAGCTATTAATTGGAAATAATCCTGATAGAACTGAACATGAGCGAATCATGAAAGCAAATGAGAAATTTATTGCTATGGAGCTATTAAAGCCAAAACTACTTTTAATGAATGACTTTATCCGCTTTAACGAAGTACATGCTGCATTGGATTTACTGAAAGAGTTAGTTATTGAATATACGCCAGGGATTGAATAGAGGGAGTATTAATTTGCGTTTAAAATATATGATTTCTTTAATAAGTGGTTTATTGCTAGTCGATATCCCAGATGTTTACGCTACTAATAGTAATGAGTCGGCAGTACTTGAAAAAACTAGTGAGTCAAGTGCTACTTTAGCTAAATATGACGGAATTGTTGGTAATGCACCTAAGGATGTTACTGTTTCCTCTGCTGGGGTTGGTATCCAGGAGACACCCAATAATACTCAGGCATATCTATTTTTCTCACAAACTTTAGCCAATCAAATATATTATGAGGTGCGGGTTTGGGGAGCATATAACTATATGACTCAGAATCCAATTTTTGATTCTGTTCCAGTATCTAATATTCAAAATCCATTAGGTACCGGATTTAGTGGCTTTTTAGGTTATAATTTTCATGTGAACGAGCATATAGATATGACTCCTTATGCGCGGATGAATTATTTTAAGAATTTTCAACTGGTTTATGAAGATAGTAATGGTAACTATATTAATTCGACAACATTGGCTGGTTTTCTTGGTTTAAAGATTTCATTCAAAGAAACTAAATATTTCACGCCTTATCTTAATTTTTGGATGGGCTTTCAACAAGTGGCTTTGATTGGTACTCTTCAGGAAGGAATTACTAATCAGGGTGTTGTTCAGACTGCAACGGTAGATCAGATAGTTGCAAATACCCAAATTGGTTTTGGATTTAAGGTGTCTCAATCAATGAGTTTGATCCCTTATTGGCAATACCAGACGGCAGCAAATTATCCAGATAGCGTTGCCATGGCAAAACCAGAAAAGGGTGGGTTTGGAGTAAACTCACAAACAAATTCGATTCAGATTATTGGTGCTAAGTTTAATGTAAGCTGGTGATTTTTAAGAAATGGTCGGGGCGGTGGGATTCGAACTCACGACCCCTTGTTCCCAAAACAAGTGCGCTAACCAGACTGCGCTACGCCCCGACAAAACACTGCAATTACTAAGAATTAGTCCACAATGCTAGGGAGTAATTATAACTACTTTATCTAATGCTGTCAACCAAATTCATATCTTTTACGTTAAAAAAGTTATTTGCGGATATCTGGTTTATTGTAATATAATTTTTCTCTTCCAATCGATGAAATATCATGATTACTTGTTCTAACTTGTCTTGGTTCTTTTTTTATCTTGCGTATAATAAAATTACTTACTTTGCGTAACATGTAACCCTCTGCCTTGTTTTTTGTATATTGTTTTGTTATCTTTAATCATCAATCGCACATGTCTTTAATTGACCATTATTATCGAATTGACATTTCATTTCGACTTCTGTGGTAGCTTTAAATTTTATTTCCTGTCCTTTATTTTTAGATATTAATCGGTGTTTTTTTTCTAATTCTTCAGTATTACAGTTTTTTGTAATATCTGCGATAGTCGTTTTAGTGGTAATCTTATAATTATTAGCGCAAGTTACGGTTTGAGTATCAACATTTACTTTATCATCAGCATATGCTAATGAGGATAGGACTCCTAGAGTTAATAATAATGCTTTCATTGTTTAAAACCTCTTTTAGGGTAGAGTATTACATATAGTGGCTGTATATCTTGAATAAGCAAGAAGATAGTTAGCCAGCATAAAATTAAATAAATCATTAAATAGGCATAAGCTATTTGCCTGATTTTCAAATATTGGTTTCTGAATGTCTGTAATAAGAAATTTATAAGCCTGATTAATCAATATCATTTTTTCATTATTACCACCTTTATCTGGGTGATATACTTTTGAGAGTTTACGGTATGCTTTTTTAACCATACCCAGATCTAGTATCTGATTATCATTTAATTTTAATGCCTGACATGCTTCAATTCTATTCATGATAATCCCCAGCTTAATAACACGCTTATATGTCTTAAATTACTTCAACTTTGCAACTTCAGCTACTACAATAGTTTTATTCAAAACTACATTGTAAAAACCTTGCTGTTCAACACATTGTAATAATACTCCAGTTTGAAAGCCTTGTCAATACTTGAATTGTAAAAACAGCATAATTCATGGGTGGTTTGTCGCATAATGTAACGAATGTGCGGTTTATTTTGGATATAGTTCTCCTAGTATCTTTTTCTTGGCAGGCTTTTTAAGCTTAGCTTCAATGGATTTAACTAATTCTAGAATATTATCAAAATTGTCAAATTTTTCATCATTATATGTTGCAGAATTTAACTTCTGAATTAGGTTTGCCAAGTTTTCATCATAAATTACGCTATTAATATCATTAATCGTGTAGATTTTTTTATCTGAAAATGCTTGTGCCCAATTAATCAGGGCTTTGCAAGTAGCACTAATATTCTTGCTATTACAGGCTTCTTTTAAGGCAATGCCATTAGTGGGATTACTAATGTTGAAATCTGCCATGTCAGTATTATCATTTGGTATTTGTGGACTAATAATCTTTCTTCTACGGGAGATTCTTAGCATGAAACCCAGCGTAATTAACCATAATCCAGCGAATAGGAATGTTAGATATCTCCAGAGTGGGTTTTCAGGCTTAATTTTAGTAACAGTTTTTTCGCTATTACCTATGCTATTAACTGAAGTTGTTTGGCTAGCATTTAAGCTCTGACTAGCTGGTGTGTTGACATCAGCAGTAACAGTATAAGTTTTGGCAGGGATGGTAATTGTTTTAAGTGTATCAGCGCTAATATCCCACCATTTGATAGTAATAGCAGGGAAAGATAGAGTTCCTGCCTTAGTTGGGATATAGGCGATTTTAAAAGTTTTACTTCCGGTTAATTCGCCATTGTTACTATTGGTACTACTTTGTGCTTTATCCGGATATGCATTAACCCCTGATGGATTATTAATCTCCAGTTCTGGAATCGATGTTGCTGGTACACCTAGCGCCTCAAGTGAAATAGTATGAGTTAAGGGCTCCCCAACTTTAAGCGAATCTGAGGAAATAGACCAACTATCGGTAGCTTTTACATTTTTGGCAGGAAACCATTGGTTAATCGCAATATTAGTCGGGACAGCTTTTACTTCTAGGCTAACTGGTTTAGAATTTGCCATGAATGGTTTATTTGCCATCATTGGGAAAAAGCTATTGCTATCATTATCGGCTATTGCGCCTCTTATTTTAGCAGGAGGAATCGTTAATTTGCCAGATTTATTTGGTGTTACCATAAATCTTTGTTCAAGAACCTGATAGGTTTTACCATTTTCATTACTTTGATATTGAATTGGTTTACCTTGAGTCTCAATTTGCGCACCATCAATATTTAATGGTTCCATGCTTAGGTTAGATAACGATACATTAAAATATAATTTGACGGTATATAAAAATGGTACTCCAACGTATAAGCTTTGCTTGCCAACTGAGGCTTCAAGGTAAACTGCACTGTCTTTTGCATCTGCGGCTTTATTATTGCTATCGCCTTCACTTACCTCAATGCTAATTGGCGCAGTTGCATCATTACCAACCTTTATTGCTGGGATTAGCTGTTTCCCTGGATTTTTCGGGATAAGATTAACTGTTAGTGTATTTTGTGAATTTACCTTACCATTAATAATATTCGTCTGGCTGCTAGTTGATGTCCCATAAATTTCAAAATTACTTTTTAATACATCCAGATTTGGAGAGTCGTTTGAATCGGGTAGATTTATTGTTAAAGTAAAGCTTTGTCCCAAGGTAACTTGGCTTCTATCGACACTAGCTGATACTGTTGCAAAAACATTGCCTGCAATCAATAACAGTAAACTACTAAAGAGGATCTTGTTATTCATTATTACTTCCTTGCTGTTGTTGTTCTTTTTGGTAATCTCGTAAAAACTTATTTCTTAATAGCCCACCCGGATCGTCTGGTACCTGCGAGAGAATAGCCTTTAATTCCTGTTGCTGTTTCTGCTCTTCAGGTGTCATATACTGGCTAGTAGCAGCATTAGTGGCTTGTTGTCCCTGCTGTGTTTTATCCTGCGTTTGTTTGGCTTGTTGTGCCTGAGCCTGATTTGGCTGTTGCTGTTGATTTTTATCGTTATTCGCAGCTTGTTGTTGGTTTTGGTTATTTGCTTTTTCTTTAGCATCATCTTTCATTGACTGATTTTGTTTTTGGTTATCTTGTTGCTGCGATGATTGATTTTGATTCTTACTATTTTCTGCATTTTGCTGTTTATCTTGCTGTTGCTTCTGAGATTGTTGATCGTTACCTTGCTGTTGTTTATTATCTTGCTTATTATCAGCATTATTTTGTTGACTGTTTTGTTGTTGATTTTGCTGGTCTTTAGAGTTATTGTCCTTATTTTGCTGCGACTGAGAATCCTGCTTATTATTTTGATCTTTTTTATCTTGATCTGATTTAGAGTCAGAGTTTTGTTGCTGATTCTGTTTTTGCTGCTCTTGAAGTTTTTTCAGGATTTCAATATTATCTTTAGCATCCTGATTATTTTTATCCAGTTTTAATGACTGAGAATATGCGTCAATTGCTTCTTGATATTTTTGCATATTCGCTAGGGCATTACCTTGGTTATAATAACCTTGAGCAGATTTATCAGTTTGAAATTCTGTATAAGCTTTATCATATTGCTTGTCTTTGTAATAAGCAATACCTTTCCATTTTTCATCATGGAATTTCTCAGCCGCTTCTTTGGGTTTGTTTGCTTTTAATAGTTGTTGTCCTTGCTGATCTTTATTAAACCACAAATCATTCCAACTAAATGCTAAAGCAAATTGTGGTAAAAACATAATACCCAAGCAAATATATTTTAGTTTAATTCTTTTATTCATCATTCACCCATACATTCTTTAGGATATCTTTTCAAGCCAGCCTTTTCTGGCTATAATTATTACTAGTATCAGTAATAGCCAGATTAACCAGTGTCCTTCGTCTTTCCATAAACTTTTGGTTTCCATTTGCGCAGTAGGTTTACCATCATCAAGAACATTATTATTGATAGAATTAAGAATCGCATCTATATCGCTATCGTCATTAGTAAAGGTTATATAGTTTCCATTACCTTTAGTTGCGAGGGGCTGTAACTTATGGCTATCGAGCTTAGAAAATACTACATTACCATTTTTATCTGTCGCAAAACCACCGCTAGCATTACTAACCGGTCCACCTTGTGCTGTTCCAATTGCAAATACGCTTGTAGTGTATCCATTTGCTGCTAATTTTGCTGCCTCCGCCTCATCTTCTGGAGTAGGGCTACTATCTGTCACGAGTATTATCTGACCACGACTAAAGCCTGATTGGCTTAGTAGCTGTGCGGATTTCTTGAGCGCTTTGGCTATATCCGAACCATCTACAGGGACAATTGAAGAGTCAAGTACCGGAACCATGCTGGCGATTGTATTGGTATCATTCGTTAGAGGAGATACCACAAACGGGCTACCAGAGAAAACCACTAATCCAGTTTGACCTTCTTTTAGCTGTTTTAAGAGATCAAGAACCTTATATTTTGCTCGCTCCAGCCGTGAGGGTGGAATATCAGCAGAATTCATTGATGGTGAAACATCGAGCGCAATAATCCGAGCAACATTTTTCTGATAAATGTTTTCCGCATATTGTGACCAAGTTGGTCCGCATAACGCCACAATTGCCAATATCCATGTAGACAAAAGTAGATGAGGCAACCATGAGCTTTTTTCTTCACGATAATCACTTATTAGATGGGGTAATAAGTGTGGATCACAGTATTCTGCCCAATTATTATTGCTCTTCGGGCTTCTCTTCTGGTAATAAAAATAGATTATAATTGCAGGAATTAACGCAAGAAA
>JBDHRI010000028.1:0-17087 GCA_039807465.1 Burkholderiales bacterium
GTTACTAGCTTTGGTAACTAGGCTTCATTAAATCTATAATTAACATTCTACTACATTTACGGCTAATCCAGCCAATGCTGTTTCTTTATAACGGGTACTCATATCCCGCCCAGTCTGCATCATTGTATGAATAACTGCATCTAGGCTAACTTTACCTGGCTCATTTTCAAGTAGTGATAATTTTGCGATATCTATGGCTTTACTAGCTGCTACTCCATTGCGTTCAATGCAAGGAATTTGAACTAGTCCGTTGATTGGGTCACAGGTCATTCCTAGGCAGTGTTCCATTGCGATTTCTGCCGCCTTTTCTACTTGTAGGCAATTACCACCCAATACAGCAGTCAATGCTCCCGCCGCCATTGAGCAAGCAACGCCTATTTCACCTTGGCATCCAACCTCAGCAGCAGAAATTGAGGCTCCATATTTATATAAATTCCCAATAGCTCCGGCAGTTAGTATAAATTCAACAATTTTATCATCAGTAACCCCAAGATAGAAATTGCGGTAATATTCCAATACTCCTGGAATTGTCCCCGCGGAACCATTGGTTGGAGCAGTAACCACCCGGCTAAATGATGCATTCTCTTCATTTACGGCTATAGCATAAGTCATGGCAAGGAGTCGGCGATCCTGATCGGAGACTAGGTTTAGATCATTTCTTATCAGTTTGGAATATAGTTGTGGAGCCCTTCTTTTAACATTAAGTCCGCCGGGTAGAATACCATCATGTAAAATCCCTCTTTTTATTGAGTAACGCATTACTTCTGCAATTTCAAGGGCTTCGTCATAAACTTGCTTCTTTGATTTATTGGTTATCTCATTTGCTAATACGACATCAGCTACGCTTAGATTATTTTTCTGGCAGTGGCTAAATAATTCTTGGGCATTGTGAAATGGGTAGGGTACTTGAGTAACTTCATCGCTATTACCTTCGTTTTCTTTGCGATTTTTAATTTGTTCCTTATTAAGGATAAAGCCACCACCAATTGAAAAATACTCTTCTTCAAAAATCGAATTTCCATTTATGTCTAGTGCAATAAATTTCATACCATTGGCATGCTCAGGTAAAAATTGATCCTTATGAATTAATAAATCACTATCATAATTAAATGTGACATTATGTTTGTCATTCAGGTTTAATTGATTATTTCTTTTTATTTCATCGACTCGTGAATAGATAGTATCTGGATCAATAGTCTTAGGGTGTTGTCCAGATAAACCATTTAGAACAGCAAGGAAAGTGCCATGACCTTCTCCAGTTAGTGCGAGTGAACCATATAAATGAGCTTTTAAGCTAGCTACTTGATTTAATATTTTGTTTTTCTCAAGAGCTTGAGCAAACTCTAGCCCAGCTTTCATTGGTCCTACCGTGTGAGAGCTGGAGGGACCGACCCCTATTGCGAACATATCTAATGGACTTAACATAAAATCTCCCCTTGTGCTATGCAGCATAAAAAATGGCACCATTACTGGTGCCTTCCAAATTATGATGAACGAGTTTCAACCTGTTGATAGACTATATTGGGGTCTACAACTTTTTCTTCAATTACAATATCACTAAAACGGGTAACCTTTATTTCAGCAATTTGTGGTGCTTCAGCCGTGAGTAACTCTTCTTTAGTAGAAACTAATTCTAAACTTCCAAGTTCAACTGGCTCAGGAGTATAAACTGGCTGCTCAACTTTGATTGGCTCAGAATGTATTTCTATCTTAATCGTGTCTTTATTTTCTTTTACATCGGCAATTATTGGGGCAGCAATAACGGTGGCAACTACTGCACCAGATGCACTTGCCGCAAAAATTGTTTGAGGTGAAGCGGTTTTATTCGCAATATTTAATCCTTCTTCTGGAACTAACTTAGCCTTTAGTGGCTGACTTGCAGAAGGCTTAGGACTATACGCAGACTGAGCTACTACCTCTTTTCTTTCAATATTATTTTGCTTTGCATTATTTCGCTGATTATTACGGCTTCGTTCAGTTTTTTCCGGACGTGCTGTTTTCTCTGTATTTCGTTCTGGTTTGATTGAAATTTCCATCTTATTTTCAGCTTTTACAAATGCATTTGGCTGTGATGGGCGCACAGTTTGTATCTTATCGTTGCTTCTATTAACTGCAACTGGACGAACTTTTTGACCATCAATTGTTATTTGTTCAGTCCGTGGCTCTCGTTGAGTGTTTGAGTTTTTCTCACCCCGTGCACCATCTCGCTGGCGGTAGTTATTATTTTTCTGCGTGCTTGCTGATGGACGATTTCGTTGAGTTTTATTTGCCGTAGTTTTAGCTGCTTCTGGTTTGGCTGCAAATAATTCACCAATTTTTTTAACTAGATCACCAAAAAGAGATTTTGACTTACGTGGTTCAATAACTGGCGCTGGTAATGTTTGTTGAATGCCTTGTACCACTGGTTGCTTACTTGTATTAGCATCCAAACGAGTACTAGCTGCTTTATAGCTTGGAGTTTCTTCCGGTACTTCCACAAGATTATAACTAGACTTATTGAAGTTACTATCATAGCCATCATGAGAAAGTTTTTTAATTCGGTAGTGAGGTGAATTAAGATGTACATTTGGAATAAGTACAATTTTGACTTTCATTCGCGCTTCTATTTTTGCAACATCATCCCGGCGTTCATTTAAAAGATAAGTTGCTACATCTACAGGTAATTGTACATGTAGTGCGGATAAATGATTGCCATTTTTAACAGCTTCTTCTTGAATAATTCGCAAAATATGTAGTGAACTTGATTCAATTCCACGGATCGTTCCAACTCCAGCACAACGTGGACAAGCAATTGAACTTGATTCATCTAGCGATGATTGTAGCCGTTGTCTGGATAATTCCAATAAGCCAAATTTGGATAATTTACCCATTTGAATGCGTGCCCGATCTAAACCAAGTTGCAGTTTGAAGTGGTTTTCCAGATCACGCTGATTGCGTGGGTTTTCCATATCAATAAAGTCAACTACAACCAGCCCCCCTAAGTCACGCAAGCGTAACTGTCTGGCAACTTCTTCGGCGGCTTCAAGATTAGTTAGTAATGCAGTAGTTTCAATGTCTGCACCCTTATTGGCTTTTGCTGAATTTACATCAACAGCAGTTAATGCTTCAGTATGGTCAATAACGATTGAACCACCAGAAGGTAAATGAACAGCTCTCGAATAGACAGATTCAATCTGATGCTCAATCTGGAATCTTGAAAATAATGGTACATCGTCACGATAAAATTTGATACGCTCAGCATAATTTGGCATTACATGAGCCATAAATTGACGCGCTTGATTATATACTTCTTCTGTATCAATCAAGACTTCAGTTATATCTGGACTAAAGTGATCTCGAATAGAACGAATTACCAGACTGCTTTCTTGATATATCAGGAATGAGCCTTTTTGTTCTGTGGCTGCGGTTTTTATTGCATTCCATAATTTAAGTAGGTAGCTTAAATCCCATTGCAATTCTTCCACCACTCTGCCTAGCGCAGCAGTTCGAAGAATAACACTCATGCCCTGAGGGACTTCTAGTTGGCTCATCAATGATTTTAATTCATCTCGATCATCGCCTTCAATTCGTCTGGAAATACCGCCAGCACGTGAATTATTTGGCATTAATACTAAATAACGTCCAGGTAAGGTTATATAGCTGGTTAGTGCAGCCCCTTTATTACCACGTTCGTCTTTTTCTACCTGAACAATTAGCTCTGTTCCTTCTGGTAGCTTAGTAAAATCGCGCCCACGCTGTCCGTTTACTTCTGGTAAATAACGGAAATCAATTTCCTTAAACGGCAAAAACCCTTGTTTTTCCGTACCATAGTCAACGAAACACGCTTCAAGTGAAGGTTCAACACGAGTTACAACGCCTTTATAGATATTTCCACGTCGTTGCTCTTTGCTGCTTGTTTCGATGTCAAAATTGATTAATCGCTGTCCATCGACAGTTGCGACCCTAAGCTCTTCAGCATAAGTCGCATTAAATAACATCCTTTTCATGCTTAATTAGATCCTTTTACCAATTAAGCCTTTTTCACTTGTCTATTTTTTAACATACTGCACCAAAGAGTTTGAGTTACAGATCATAGTTTTATGATCCGAACCATCAAATCATACTGGAATTTTCCGTATGTCAGTGATATAGCTGGATTAGCAGCTAATCAAATTTACTTTCTAACGGACAATCATGTTTGTCGTAAAAATGTATTTGGTTTTATATTTCATATTTAAATCACTTAATAAATTAGCTATACATAATAGCAGCTGGCTGATAATATTCAACTTCACTGCCAATCATATTTATCAGTTTGACATATGATTAAAATAATAAACAAGCTTAATGGCTTATCAGTTAATATATTTAATAAAATTTAATTCAGATGATTTAGACTGGTATTTTGTAATTTTGCCAATGTACAATTGCATATCTCCACCGCATTAAAGCTCTAACTCTTATTGATAACAACCAGTTGGGTCTAACTGGAACATGACTACTTTTAGGTTAAAAATAAGTTACAATTACGCCAAGTATAAATCAATCTATAATTATAAACTAAAATGGACTTTCTAATGAATGAAATAAGCACAAATCAGGTAAATTTTTATTATGTTACTGAAAATGAAGATAACCAACGACTGGATAATTTGTTGATTAAGGTATTAAAAGGAGTTCCTAAAAGTCATATCTATAGAATAATTAGAAGTGGGGAAGTGAGACTAAATAAATCGAGGGCTGAAGTCAGTTCGAAAGTAAAAATAGGTGATGTTGTAAGGATTCCACCGATTAGAGTTGCCAGTGTAGAAGAAAAAACTAATATTCCAAAAACTACATTTCCGGTTTTATTTGAGGATGATTACTATCTGATAATTGATAAACCCGCAGGAACAGCTTGTCATGGCGGAAGTGGTGTTTCATTTGGCGTGATTGAGCAGCTTAGGCAGAATTTAAACTATAAATTCCTTGAATTAGCGCATCGCTTAGATAGGGGAACTTCTGGGATTCTGATTTTAGCTAAGAAAAGAACTGCATTAGTAAAGTTACAAGAGCTTATGAAAAATAATTTGATGTTAAAAGAGTATTATGCATTAAGTGTTGGTGTTATTCCGGATAATAAAAGGAATGTGAAATTACCAATACATAAATATACAACCAAGTCTGGGGAGCGAAAAGTGCGGGTTGATCATGAAAATGGTCAATTTGCACATACAATCTTTACAGTTAAGGAAAGATTTAATGAGTTTACTTTAGTTAGCGCTAGTTTACAAACTGGTAAAACCCATCAAATCAGATTACATTTACAGTCAATTGGGTTTCCTATTGCAGGTGACGAAAAGTATGGTGATTTTTCAGCAAACGATTTATTTTGCAAGAAGGGCTTAAAAAGAATGTTTCTTCATGCCTATCATATAAAATTTACACACCCTATTGAAGAAAAAATTATCGAAATAAATTCTCCATTGCCAGATACGCTACAGTCCTTTATTAACAAGCTTAAAGAGTAGTGAATTGTAAAAAACCGCAAAAAAATATTTTATTGCACTAAAGATGTTGCTTTATATAACATTTGGTGTTAATTAATTGAGTTAATGAAACACTTGAAAATAAATGATGCAACTAAAAAGCCTGAAAAACTACTTTTTTGTTTGCAAAAATCTAATTTTAAATAAATCAAATCAGTATGTTATGCGTGGCAACGTGGTTGACAAATAAAATTAATTGTGTAATAATACGCCCTTACCAAAAAGCTTACACTGTTTGTAAAGCAAAAACGTATAGACTGTTAAAAAAAGGAATTCAATCTTAGTCTATCCCTTAAAAGGAGAAAGTTTATGTTAGTAGTCACGGCGAGTTTATGCATGGCAATTAACTTATATAAAGAGTGCCGCGGTGCCTCTGATACAGAATGTCAATTAATTAATAGGGTTGTTGTTAATCGCATGCACGATACAAATCAGGATGCATGTAATGTTATTTTTGCAAAAAACCAGTTTAGCTGGACAAATACAACTCCTAAAAAACTGAAGTTTAAGAATTATAGCGATATGATTGCTTATTATAAATTGAATGATACGGCACAGCTGATTCGTGCTTTTGATAATGTAAATAAATCTGAAGATAATAGTAGTAAACTCAAGATTTCTGATAGTATGACGCATTATTATGACAAGTCTATTTCCCAACCAAAATGGGCGCAACGTATGCAGGTTGCATATAAAACCAAGAATTTTATATTTTATAATGCATAATTTTGTTATGATCTAAAAAAACCTGAGAAAAATCTCAGGTTTTTTATTAGTTCGCTTAGATTTGAGAATTATAATGTAGTCCAGTCAAGAATAACTTTTCCGCAATTTCCTGATTTCATTAATTCAAAACCTTTAGAATACTCCTGAACTGGCATTACATGCGTAATTACTGGAGTTACATCCAGACCTGACTTAACTAGTGAAACCATTTTATACCACGTCTCAAACATTTCGCGACCATAGACACCTTTTAGGTACAGACTCTTGAATACAACCTTATTCCAGTCTAGTGCTACTGGTTTGGAAGAGATCCCAAGCATAGCAATTTTACCACCATTAATCATTAAATCAATCATTGAATGGATAGCATCTTCGATTCCAGACATTTCAAGACCAACATCAAAACCTTCCTCCATATTAAGGTCTCGCATTACACCACGTAATTTGGTGTCAATCTGTTCAGCATTTTTGCAGTCACTAACATTAACTGCTGCATCAGCACCCATTTTCTTAGCTAATTCAAGACGATAGTCATTTACATCGGTAATTACTACGTTTTTGGCACCAACTTTTTTACAGATTGCAACAGCCATACAGCCAATTGGACCTGCTCCAGTAATCAGGACATCTTCACCAATTAGATCAAAAGAAAGGGCAGTATGAGCTGCATTACCAAATGGATCAAGCATACTTGCAATATCATCAGAAACGTAATCTGGTAATTTAAATACATTAAATGCAGGAATAGCAAGGTACTCACCAAAACAACCCGGGCGATTTACACCTACACCGATAGTATTTGGGCAAAGATGGAAATGTCCAGCACGACAATTACGGCAAGTTCCACAAACAATATGTCCTTCACCAGATACCCGATCACCGATTTGAAGGTTTTTTTGGCGGACATTTTTACCGATTTCGACGATTTCACCAACAAACTCATGTCCAACATGCATTGGAGTTGGAATAGTTGCCTGTGCCCAAGCATCCCATTTATAAATATGTAAGTCAGTACCACATATGGCAGTTTTCTTGATTTTAATCAAAACCTCATCTTCACGAATGCTTGGTTTCTCAACTTCCCCCATCCAAATACCCGGTTCTGGACGCTCTTTAATCAGTGCTTTCATTGTTGTTGTCATTATTTATCTTCCTACTTAATAATATTTAATTCTTTACCCACAGTAGTAAACGCAGCAATAGCCTTATCAATCTGTTCTGGCGAATGTTTGGCTGACATCTGCGTACGAATCCGCGCTTTGCCTTTCGGTACTACCGGGAAAGAGAATGGAATCACATAAATGCCATGATCAAGAAGTTTCTGAGCAAACTCAACGGCTAATTTCTCATCGTAAAGCATAACCGGGATAATCGCATGTTCACCCGGAACTAGGTCAAATCCAGCTTTTGCCATACCATCGCGGAATTGCTTTTTATTTCTTTCTAATTGTTCACGTAATTCATTGGCAGCAACAACTTTCTCTAATACAGTTATGGTTGCAGCAGTGATGACTGGCGCTAGCGAATTAGAGAAAAGATAAGGACGGGCACGATTACGCAAAAGATCAATCACCGATTTTTTGGCTGAAATATAACCACCAGAAGCACCACCAAGTGCTTTACCAAGGGTACCAGTCATAACATCAATGCGACCTTCAACACCACAATATTCTGGTGTACCACGCCCATTTTTACCCGTGAATCCAGTTGCATGTGAATCATCAACCAACACTAGTGCATTATATTTATCCGCTAGATCACAGATTGATTTAAGATCAGCAATGATACCATCCATCGAGAAAACACCATCGGTAGCAATCATTTTAAATCTGGCACCAGCAGCATCGGCAGCTTTTAACTGTTCTTCCAGATCTTGCATATTGTTATTTTTATAACGGAAGCGTTTAGCCTTACATAAGCGCACACCATCGATAATTGAAGCATGATTTAATTCATCAGAAATAATCGCATCTTCAGCCCCGAGCATAGTTTCAAAAACCCCACCATTAGCATCGAAGCATGAACTAAATAAAATTGTATCTTCAAAACCAAGAAATTTGCTGATTGCTGCTTCCAAGTCTTTATGAATCTGGTTGGTACCACAAATAAAGCGAACTGAAGCCATACCATAGCCATATTTATCAAGAGCTTTTTTTGAGCTAGCAATAACATCAGCATCATCAGCCAAACCAAGATAGTTATTGGCACAAAAATTTAATAATTCTTTACCATCTTTGAGTATTACACGAGGATTTTGCGGATTTACAATGATGCGTTCATGTTTGAAAAGTTTATTTTCAGTGATTTCTTTTATTTGACTGTCAATATGTTCATAGTATTTGTGGTTCATTCCGTTCCTTTCTGGTAGAAATAATAAATGACCCCAAAATTATACTAGTTTTACTGAGTTGATACCAAGCTGCGCCGCACCATAAGAAAATAGCTAGTTCGCATTTTGTGACAAGAGTTTTTTAATGAAGAAGTTTTCTGCGATAGACTTTAGGGTAAAACCTTATCGTCAACTAGAGTATAATAATCTAACCCTTAACATTAAGAGTTAGATTAAGTAGTTAAAAGAATTAGTGACTAGGTTTTTTTATCGGTTTTTTCCTGATGCCTTCTGGCAATAACATCAGCTACATCGTCAAGAGACATTCCTTGTGCATGCAAAAGTATTAAAGAATGATATAAAAGATCCGTCATTTCACCAAGGTATTCTTCGCGACTCTCTGCCAATGCGGCAATTACTACTTCAACCGCTTCTTCACCAACTTTTTGAGCAACTTTATTTAATCCTCGGCTAATCAGTTTATGCGTATAGCTACTTTCGCTAGGGTTTCTTATCCGATCTTGAATTACTTTATCCAGTAGCCCAAGGTGTGATAATCCCGGAGTCTTCTGGCTGGTAAAGCAAGAGATGCTGCCAGTGTGACAAGTTGGTCCACAAGGGGTAGCCATTACTAGGATAGTATCATTATCACAATCAATAAAAATATCTTCCAGTAACAGGTAGTTTTCACTAGTTTCACCTTTTACCCATAGCCGAGTTTTACTTCGACTATAGAAAGTAACCTTTTTACTGACTAATGTTTCCTCTACTGCCTCTTTATTCATATAACCAAGCATTAATACCTGTAGCGTTGCATTATCCTGTATTATAGCTGGAATCAGCCCATCTTCGGATTTTGAGAAATCAATGCTATCGAGATTATCAATCATCGTCTTACCTCAATATTATTTTGTGCCAAATAGCCTTTAAGCTCGGGAATTGTCATCAGCCCTTTATGAAATACTGATGCTGCAAGACCACCAGTAGCACGAGTTTGTCTAAATAATTCTAGAAAATGAGACATTTCACCCGCTCCGCCAGAGGCAACTATTGGGACGTTAACCGTTTCGGCTAGTAGCTTTGTTTGTATTAAATCATAACCTTTTCGAACACCATCCTGATTCATGCAGTTAAGAACTATTTCACCCGCTCCCCGGTCAACTACTTCACGTGCCCAATCAAGAGTATTGCGTCTTGACTTGATGGTTTTCTTCTCATCACCAGTATATTGTAAAACCTGATATTCTCCCTGTGCTTCCCAGCTATCAATCCCGATGACTACACATTGCGAACCAAATCTTTTTGCTAATTCTTCAATTAATGTTGGGTTTTCCAGTGCTGGAGAATTAATCGAGATTTTGTCGGCACCATTAGCCAACACCTCTTCAGCCATTGCCAATGAACGAATCCCGCCTGCAACACAAAATGGAATATTTATCTGGTTAGCAACTTCTTTTACCCATTGCCGATCAGTATTTTTATCATTGCTGCTGGCTGTAATCGCATAAAATACTAGTTCATCAGCCCCGGCATCAGAATAGCGTTTAGCTAATTCCAATATGTCACCAACAATTTCATGGTTACGAAATTGTATACCTTTAACTACTTGTCCGTCTCTAACATCTAGACAGGGGATAATTCGTTTTTTTAACATAATATAGTATGAAGAATAAATAACCGCGATTATAGCACAGCTGATAGTAAAATTTTTGATAGGAAGCTGGGTTGACCTGGTTCTATTTTTTGAATTTGTTTTTTTCGATGAATTAGTAATTGTTCTTTTTTTAGTAGTTATATAAATGATCTAAGTAACGCTATTGTTAGAGATTTTTTAGTTACTCACAAAAGCTGTGGATATGTCTGTGGATAACTTTCTGTGAGATTGTGTAAAACCGTTGAAAATAGGGTGTTTTATATATATATTAGCACTTGCTTATTTGGTTAATATTAAATAAATACAGCATGTTGTGTAAAGTCAAGTAAAAAAATAATTAAAAATTTTTCTTGACAGGCTGTCGGTGGATAACTTGTTAGAAATTACAAGGATTTGGAGCGGATTTTACAATTTTGAATAACTGTTTTTCATTATTTTTTGGCTTATATTACGCACCAATAGCTGCCTATTATTTGGAAATGTACCGGTGCGTAAGATTAATTTATCAAAATAAAGTTGATAGTAGCAGATATTTTTGTGTGATTTTATTTTACAGTGAGCGGAACAAATATTGTTGCCCACTGCTGACTATCTGTACGCAAGATTTTTAAGGCAATTGTTTGCCCACTTTGATAACGGGAAACTATTTTTACCAGTTGATCAACCGAATTAATTGGGGTATTAGCAATTCCAATTATGATATCGCCCGGTGAGACACCAGCAAATTGCGCATCACCATTTACTGATTGGACGACAACTCCACCTGATAATTTATTTCCCAGCTGTTTTAACTGATTACTTGATAATTGGCTTACCACAAGACCTAATTTATCAATCTGTTTGGGCTGTTTTGAATTATTACTAACTGGAGCATTAGCGTTATTAACATCTGGAGCTGCCATAGTAGTTGCTGTAATCTCGATTGTCTTATTATTGCGCCATATTACCAGATTAACTTGTTTATCCGGTCCAAGATTACTGATAACCTGGGGCAATATTGCAGTATCTGTTACATCTTGACCATTAACTTTGAGGATTACATCACCAACCTGGATACCCGCTTTTTCAGCAGCAGAACCATTATCTACTCCATTTACCAGTGCTCCTGTAGCTTTACTTAAACCAAATGAAGCTGCCAGCTCATCGGTAACTGGTTGTACCGCAATTCCCAAACGCCCGTGCACGACTTTACCCGTCGCTTTCAGTTGATTAGCAATTCTCATTGCATAGTCAATTGGGATTGAGAATGATATTCCCATATAACCGCCGCTTTTACTGTAGATTTGCGAATTGATTCCAACTACCTCACCATCAAGATTAATCAGCGGACCGCCCGAATTACCCGGATTAATCGGTACATCAGATTGAATAAATGGTACTGTGCTATCATCAGGAAGATTGCGGGAAAGGGCAGAAACTATTCCTTGGGTAATCGTATTTTCAAGACCAAAAGGTGAACCAATTGCAAGTACCCAGTTCCCTGGTTTTAGCTGGTTGGGATCGCCAATTTTTACTGCGGGCAATCCACTGGCAGCAATTTTTACAACTGCTACATCAGTTGATAGGTCATAGCCAATTACTTTTGCTTTAAACTCTCGCTTATCGCTTAATTTAACGGTTACAGTATCAGCATTAGCAACTACATGAGCATTGGTTAGGATATAACCATCTGAAGAAATTACAAATCCAGAACCCAAACCGCGCTGCTTATATTTTTGCTGCTGTGGGGGAAGCATTCTCTTAAAAAAATAATCAAACATTGGGTCGCCAGTACTGCCAAATGAATTTTGTGGCTGAACAACCTGTGTTACATTAATGTTTACAACTGATTTACCAACGCTATCATAAATTCCCGAAAAGTCAGGCATGCTTTGGCTTAAGGAAGAATTTGCAGCAAATGAATACTCTGGACTAAATGAAACTATTCCGGCGAGAATAGCCATAACGATTAATTTTCTCATAGTTACTCCGTCTCAATTTTATACTTGACTTTAAGAGGCTCTAAGAGCCTCGTTCTTAACTGAATAATAAGTATGGCTTAGATAAGGACTTATGATTAAAATTCAACTAGGTATTAAAATTTTTTATAACTGGAACTTATTGGTGTTAGGGTATCGCCAGTCCTTGGCGAAGGCGCTTCTGGAAATTTTTGGACCTACAGCTGCTTGTCGCCGTTTGTATTCATTAACCTTCAATAAATGCGCTACTTTTTTAATATCATGAGTATCCGCATAACCTTTAGCAATTATTTCCTGAGTGGATAACCTATGCTCCACCAAATCAACGAGGATTTTATCCAGGATATTATATTCAGGTAATGAATCTTGATCACATTGATTATCACGAAGCTCAGCACTAGGAGCGCGAGTAATGATCCGTTCAGGAATCACATAGCCCTGCATATTGCGCCAACGTGATAATTGATAAACCTGAGTCTTCGTAATATCTTTAAGTAAGGCAAAGCCACCCGCCATATCACCATACAAGGTAGCATAGCCTGTTGTCATTTCAGATTTATTACCGGTCGTTACAACTAAATAACCAAATTTATTGGAAATTGCCATTAGCAGATTCCCACGTATCCGAGCCTGAAGGTTTTCTTCTGTTGTATCAGTAGCTAAACCTTCAAATATTGTTTGAAGAGAATTACAAAAACCATCAAATAATGGCTTGATAGCTATTTCTTCATATCTTACTTTTAGCATATCTACCATTTCGCGCGAGTCATCTATACTTATCTCTGCGGTATATTGAGATGGCATCATAACAGCCATTACTCGATCTGCTCCCAGAGCATCAACAGCAATTGCTAAGGTTAATGCTGAATCAATCCCTCCGGATAAGCCTAAAACTATACCTTTAAAACTATTTTTATTAATATAATCACGTAAGGCAAGGATTAAACCATTATAAACTGCTGCTTCGGTATTTGGATATTGATTTATATGTGACTTTTGAATGTCGCCATCAGCAAAACTCAGGAAAGCTAGATTTTCATTAAAGGCAGTTTCTTGATAAACTAAATCACCGTTTTTATTCAGTGCAAATGAAGCACCATCAAAAATAAGCTCATCCTGACCGCCAATTTGATTGACGTAGATTAAAGGAATATCATTTTCTTCGCTACGATATCTGCCAACTTGCAAGCGTTCATCATGTTTGCCTATTTCAAAGGGGGAGGCATTGGCAATCAAAATCAGTTCTGCACCGCTTTCTTTGGCTTCGGCAATTGGAACGCTATCCCACATATCTTCGCAAATCACTACGCCACATTTAACCTGGTTAACCTCAAATATTAATGGACTAACTCCAGGTGTAAAATAACGACATTCATCAAAAACTCCATAATTAGGTAACAGCATCTTGTCATAGCGACCGATTATATTTCCATCACGAATGACAAACAAGCTATTGAAGTTATCGGTACCAATACGATATGGGCAACCAATAACCATAGTGATCCCATCAATTTGAAGAATCCGTTCTAATTCTATATGACAGTTATGGTAAAAACTTTCACGCAAGAGCAGGTCTTCTGGCGGATAGCCACTAATAGCCAGTTCCGGTGCGATAAAAATATCAGCATTCTGCTCTATTGCCAGATTTATTTGCTCAATCAGCTTATCTGTATTGCCAGTTAAATCACCAACGGTTGCATTCATCTGATATATCGCTACTTTCAAGGTATTCATCTTTTGCATATTTATCTTTCAATTAATCAACGTACCATGCCAGGCAATGACCATAAATCAGCGGCACGTAAAGTATCTCTAACAATTAATGCTTTTTCTGTTTCGTTTGGAGCCATGCCAGTTAATTCTTCTTTATCCTCAGATACAAGGTTATCAATCACTTTAATATTTAGGTTATTAATTGTTGATATTTCCTGAAATACTGCTGTGGCTCTTCTAATATGATTTGCAGAAGAGACTAAAATTATTTTATTTAACTGTTTTTGTTGTAATATTTGCATGGTATTAATTGCATTAGTTAGGGTATCAATTGATTTATCCTCAATGATTATTCTATTTTGATTAATGCCATTTATTTTTAACCATTTTTGCATTGTGTATGCTTCTGTAACTCCACCTTGTGCTACGCCGCCACTAATAACTATTGGGGCAGCAGGGTATGTTTTTGCAGCAGATAATCCAGCTTTTAGCCGTTCAATCAGTTTCTTATCCATGCTACCATCTGGGTTAAGCGCATACCCCAAAATGACAATTGCTACTCTCGATTCACTTTGTGGAATTACCGATAGTTTACGGTTAATTTTGAGACTAAAGCTATTTTCAGCTATTTTGATTGCAGACTGCATTTTACTAACATCAGGGTTATTTAATTGGGCTAATTTTTGTGCATAATAAGTGTATTCTGAACTCTCACCCCAGGCAAGGGCGTATCCGGTTTCAAAAGTAAGCACTGCTAGGTCATTTGGGGCTTTCTCTTCTATGCTTCGATACGTGTTTTCTGCGGCATCAAGCTGCCCGGACAAAACCTGTAATGACGCGATTGAATAAAGGAAATCAAGCCGTTCGGGCGCGATTTCATAGGCTTTGTTAAAGCTATTGATTGCCTGATCAAGATTCCCTTTTACGGTTATTCCACTATAAACCTGACTTTCAAATACTTTAAAATTTCCGCCTGCGTTATAATATGCAATTGCCTGTTGTTGCAGAGAAATAACCTGCTGAAGTTTATTATAATTTGCAGCTTCTGCTTTTATTATTATCAAACAGAAAAATATAATACTGATAATAAACCTTGGTATTACCTTATCAATAAACATGAATATCCCTTGTTAAGACTAAGATTTAATTTTTTGATCAAGTAATTTACCAATAAACTGCCATTCTTCTTTGCTAATAGGTGTGATTGAAAGGCGATTACCTTTTTGTAATACTCGCATTTCAGATAGTTCTGGATATTTACGTAACTCTTGAATAGAAATATATTTGGTTTTCTGAATAAATTTTACATCTACACACCACCATACGGCTTTTTCCGAGGTAGATTTTGGTTCATAATAATCACTATTTGGATCAAATTGCAGGCTATCTGGGTGAGCATCAGAACAAATCTCAACTATTCCATAAATGCCAGGCTCTTTACACGAAGAATGCCAGAAAATTGCCAGATCGCCAATTTTCATTTGATCCCGCATAAAATTACGTGCTTGATAATTCCTTATTCCAAACCATTCTACTTTTTGGTCAGGCATATTTTGTAGGTCATCAATACTAACTTCACCTGGCTCTGATTTCATTAACCAATATTGCATACTTATTCCCGAAAAATTTTGCTAACCTTGCTAATAGCAATTTTAACATTATCATTCGTATGCTCTACAATAAAATTAGCTTGGAGTGAATATTATTTATATAATCGAAAGATTTTATGTATCAGAAAAGCCCGAAGCTATATTAAAATTTGCACTTATTCTTATTTGCTAAAAGTGATAATATATGCCTGTAAACCATAGCTTTCTACTAGTCTAGTTGACTTTTTGTAAGGTTATCAATTATATAAGCGACTCAAATAGTATTATTACATATAGCCGCAACTATTTTTGGGATACCTGCCATGCCTCACGCAGTCAATAGCAGTATTAAAAGTAACTGCTACATAGCACCATAAGCTTTTATTGGCATCAGTTTATTTGGCATGCCAGTGCCACTAATTACTTGCTTAAATGTAATATCTGCTTCATCATCTTCCACCGGAGCCAATTTCATTGACTTTAACTCTAGATTTTTCGAAACCGTAGCTTGCTTCTGATATATACCATTTATTAACCAATTTTTACCAAGCCACAGGTTTGAAAAAGTTGAGGCACAATATTGAAAATCACCAATCAATGGGTTATCACTGGTAAATACTTTGTATAAGCCATCAAATCTGTCATCAATTTGACTATTTAAACCGATATATTTGTAATTGCAACCAATCAATATACCATCTTTGTAAATATTAATTACCCCAAGTCCTTGTACATTACTCGCGGGATAAATTAAATATGGCCAGAAAACAGCATTAATTGGGTTTTTAGGTTCCAGTACTAGATATTTAGCGGTATCATTATATCCAGACTCAGGATTTACGATTTGATTTGGAAGTAATGCGTAGTGAGTAAGCCTGGCTGGGAAATTGCCAAAACTGAAACCGTAGCTTTCCACATAGCTATCAAGAATCGGCGTCATAATTCTGCTAACATCCGGGCGACAGCGATCATTATTACAAATTTGTTTGCCATTTGCATCAGTTAATCTTTGTAGCGCATCACGAATAAATCCAGCAACCAAAGTTGTTGTATGTGGAAATTGATGATATTTGTCTGAGCTTTCTTCCATATTGGCAATGACATCTTTTAGCATATAAAAATTAAGTTGATAGGCATAATAGTTCAGCATTTTTGCTATTTGAGCCTTCATTCCTGGGTCTTTGAGGTAATATCCAGTTAGTAAATGTCCAAGGTTGCTATTATTTACTTGAGTTACCTGACCAGAATAGTTACACTTTAGTGCTGGTTCAAAATCAAGATTACGAATAAAACTTAGTACATCACTATAATTGTTAAATATCTGTTCTGCAGCCAAAGAATTAATTACTCTATCGCTGCAACTTGTTATATAAGAATTTACTGGTTGAATAACTTCCATCAAATCCTGTGCTTCCCATTCTTCATCCTTAACTGGCCAGTCACCAAGATTATAGCTGGCAGGACTAGCGATACCATAAATGGCAATGCGTTTTGTATTCATATGTTCAACTTCGGTTAGGTATTGATAAAGATAATTAGCATATAAATTACCTTGACTATGAGGAATTAAAAGAACTGAATCTAAGCTTTTACTATAATCATAATTACTAT
>JBDHRI010000162.1:0-3528 GCA_039807465.1 Burkholderiales bacterium
AATGGGCGAACAGTATGGTGCTTTAGCCTATAATCAACTAAATGAAATCTATCAGCAAATAGTTCCAGAATATTCTGATGGAATTAATTTCCGTGCACTGCTTTCTGATATCTTAAGAGCATTTTATTATTTCAAGATGGATAATCGAGAAAAAGACCTTTTACGCGGCATGACAAAAACCTCTGACTTATCTTTTCGCCAATTATTGTCTATTGAGATGCTACCAATGCTAATTACTCTCTATAATGGCTTTAATGGCGACAAGCTTACCGATACAAGTGGAACTGGATATTGTTCATTCTTATCGGTATGGGGAAATCAAGCACAAACAAAATCGATGCTAATAGCCAGAAACCTTGATTTATCTACACCAGTTACCAAACTAGACCCCTATTATAGCCTCGTAATCTATAAACCAAACGGCAAAGAAAATAGCGTCGCCAGCTTTGGCTTTATTGGGTTCATTCCCGGTTTTTCATGGATAAATAGTAAGAATTTATTTTCTGAATATAATGATGGAAGGCGCTCGGTACCGGGATTTAATTTTTCTGGTTATATCGGACTAAATACAGCCTTCTATGCTATGCTTGACTCGGATAACAAAGAAGAATTTATCCAGTATGTAAAAGAACATCCTGCATTTGTATCCAATTTTACAGCGATTGTCGATGTTGATAACTCTTTAGCAATAGAACATGCGGTGAATAACCCAGCTGTGATTTTAAATGGTCAAAGACCAACGGCGAATTTCTTCACCAATTTATACCGAACCAATTTTCCAAAAGCTAAAATAACGATGAATAACTGTATAGAAAAAGTAAAAGATACTCCAAGCTATGCTTGTGTCAGGTATCATCATATCGATGCTTTCCTTGATAAACACACTGAGATTGGCATTGATGAACTCAAGACGCTATTTTCAACCCCACTTGATGATGGTGGAGTATACCAAACCGGGATGTCGGTTCGCTACCCTGTGGCTGAGGTAACAAACTATACGCTAATCGGTGAATTGGCTAGCGGGCAGTTTATTTATAGCAACCATAAAGCAAAAGATGTCTGGATAGAGCTGGATATTAATCATTATTTTCATAACAATTAAGCCTTAAAGGTATGAATGAAAAATGGCTGAAAATACGATGATCCTCAGCCATTCATACATGTTAAGCAGTAGGATCAACCCAAGTATTACCAATAGCAGTCTGTACAGCTTGCGGGAGTGGCTGACTTGTCCCACTATCAGCAATCGAAATATCGGCGACCAATCACATTCTCAGCACCATCGTTAATCATGACATTTAGGTCTGAATTAAACTTTAGCGTAGTGTGATTAGAAGTTATTTCTTCCTGACAATCTGAAGTAAGGCAAATTAATCTTGTATACTCAAACAGATTAAAATTCCTGTGTTTGTTGCTTCATACTTTAGCTACTAACTAAAAGCTGCCCCGCTCGCGCCTATCTTGTTTCTTTAATTTGGTAGAGTAGATATCAGGCTACAAATAAATATTGCCTATTCAATAAACTCAATTACAAATAAGATCTATTTACTTCAAATATAGAGTCAATCTCAAGCTGACAATTACCCCACAAATTTGCTGATAACTGCTATAATTAATCCAATCCCACGGAGAAAAAATGAACTACCCCATTGAAAACATCCTGTTTTTTATTAAAGTTGCCGAATTTGAAACACTAAAGGATGCCGCTACTAGTCTGGATATGGCACCCTCAACTATTGGCAGACGGATTTCTATTCTGGAAGAAGAACTTGGGGAAAAATTATTAATAACCAACCGGAATGGTTTAACCCTTACTCCATTTGGCCAAAAGCTCTATCACCAATTTGCCAGCTATCATTATCAGATGGAGCAAGATGTCATAGATTACCTGAATGAAAAAGGTAATCTAGAAACTAGCGTAAATATTTTATTGCCATTTATTGCTTTTAATAGCCTGCCACCCGAATCAATAGTGCAAATCATTAACCAATATCCTGGTATTCAATTAAATTTCAACCTCTATAATGGCTTTGACATACCTTTAACGCCAGATAGTGAAATCGATTTGATTCTCTCTTATTTATGCCCGGATAATCCATATTTTACGGCGCAAATAATAGCTAGTACTACAACCAAACTATACTGCAATCATGAGTACATTAAACGCTATGGATTACCTAAAACCATTGATGAATTAATCACACATCAGAGGCGAATCACCAGCCTGACTAATACCATCCAGTTGACCCACTCCTTAAATGGAGAGAATTACCTGATTAGCAAAAAACCAGTGATTACCAATCTTGGAGTTAACCCGATTAACTATCTGCATTCAGGGTATTTTATAATTGAAAGTGGGCAAGGTCAGAAAATCCTTGAAAATAGTGGAGTAGAGGTACTTCCTGAATATAATGTAAGCACATATGAGGTTTACATGATAAAGAACCAGATTCGCTATAATCCCTTGTTAGATAAAATCGGACTGGATTTAATTAATATCATCAATAGTATTTTCCATCAGTTTAATCCCGCTACTACCTACAAACCTATGGATAATCAATAGCTATGAACTATCCTTTAGAAGATATCTTATTTTTTACCAAAATAGCTGAATCTAGGTCACTTAACGAAGCGGCTGCAAAACTTGAAGTAGCTGTTTCAACCTTAAGTCGCCACATCAATACACTGGAAGAAAAGCTGGGAACCCAGCTGTTAATTACTACTTATAACGGATTTGAATTGACTGAAGATGGCAAAAAGCTATATAGTAAATTTGCCCATTACAATTACCAGCTAGAGACTGAATTTACCAATTTAATGTCTGATCATAATCGCCACCAGATCACCCTTAGTCTTTTGCTTCCTGTCCTTGTATTTTCAATTGTACCACCCAACGCATTTAGTGCTTTATTAAATGCTAATCCAGGCGTTAAGTTAAGCATCAATATATTTAATGGTTTTGACCTGCCAATAGTTTATAATGACTATGATTTAATCATCGTTAACTCTTTGCCGGAAAATAAGCAATTTTACCCTCGTAAAATTTTTAGCTCCAAGTCCCGCTTATATTGTAATCCTGATTATATTAAAAATTACGGTATGCCTCAAACTGTCAGTGAATTATCCCAGCATGGTGAACGCATCATTAGCTTTAGCAAGCAAATAACTCTAATTCATGAGAATCAAGGAGAAAGTTGGACAATTACTGAAAACTCATCCTTTTCCGGGTTATCAACCAATACTATTAATTTTATGAATTCCGGACACTTTATTATTGAAAGCGTTCAGGGTAACCGCATCATTAAAGAGGGAAACATTAACCTTATGCCAGAATATTTTGTGCATGAATATACTGTTTACATCCTCAAAAATTATTACAGAAAGAGTAAACTACTGGATAAAATTGAACGTGAATTATTAAGTCTTATTACTAAATATCGACATTTAATCAATCAATAGCCCGCTTTCCTAACTTGTTCCTAAATCTTAATTGCAAAAATGCAAAACCTCCTTGCAGATTTACACAAG
>JBDHRI010000163.1:0-3526 GCA_039807465.1 Burkholderiales bacterium
TAGCTAACACCAGCTTCCAGCCCTGTATAGCGGTTGAAGTTATAGCCACTATAAATTCGACCAATACCATTCCACTGTGAATTAAGTACACTTGAATTACTGGTATTAAGGTTGAATGCTGACTGGTTAAAGTTTATAGACTGGTTAGCAGCACCAACTTCAAGCCCCAAATAAGCACCAGAATTGGCAGTGGCTGAAGCTAATCCGATTAGTCCGCAGAGAATCATTAGTAATTGTTTTTTCATTTTTACACTCCATTTTCTTATCTTTTTCAAGATATAATTTATAAAATCTTATTTAATTTGGTTGTGAAATTTTGCATATGCTTAGTGTTCCAAATCTGATTGTTGTTCTTGGTATTGTTCTTTCAAATCAGAAATGTCCTTTACTTCTGGAGGTTCAACTTCATGGTAATGAGATATCGCAAATGCATATTCACTTAATGAACCATTTTCATATAAATCTTGAGACGCATTTAAACTTTGTCTAACCATCTCATCTACATCCGGGCTTTCGATAGCATCCCAGAATCTATCAGGGCTTAAACTATCAAAACGGCTAGGGTGTTCTTGTTGGAGGTAATGTAATAATTCATCTTTTGAATCAACCGCAATAAACTCTTTACCAGTCTCTGTCTCGTATTTAATTAAGTATGCTTTTTGAGAGTTTTGAACTGCTTCAAGTTCGGTGGTATATTTTTCGTAAGATTGTTCAAGTTGATTGATTTTGGCATGCAAACTTTCTTCGGGTAGTTCTGTGGACAGGTTACTATTAGCAAACATTTCTGCTTCCGCTTTGACTTCGGTCTGTTTGTTTTTAAATTGTTCCTGAAGTTCAGAGTTTTGCCTGTATTCTTCAATCATTTGTGGAATGTCATAGTCACCGGGAATGAACTTAAAAGCCTCATCTAAATTATTCTGCTGTGCCCAACTAACAATATAACTCATTTCATCTACTGAATACTCAGGATTCATTATTGTGTATGCTAGTGGAGTTTCATATTCTAATGTATCATGAGTCAGTTTTCTGAATGCTAGAATTTGCTCAGGGGAATAATTTAATGGGTTATTACAGCTAGGATCGCTTTGTTCCATAATTCTAATAATAGTTGCTATCTCTCCAGATTCAGTGTCTGGCGTTATATATGGTGTAGGGTCTATACCACCATGATAATTCGCAGCACATTTAATTAGCTGGCTTTGGTACATATTGTAGCCATCAAATTTGTATGGGTCTAGCCCAAATGCAACTGCAGCTCTTCTTTCAACGTCTGGTTGGATTTCAGCTATAGCTGTACGGGTCTGTCTTTCGTTAGCTTCACTATTTATCAGTTTGTGAAATAGATTACTCTTTTCTGGGTCTGATTTGCCATTAATGTGGAGATCATCGAGTAATGCTCTGTGGCTCTGGCTAATATCATAAAGTTTACCAACTTCACCTAACGCCTGATTAACAGCTAACTTATTTATGCGCATTTCATCTATTTCTTTACGCATTTCTGTTTCTGACAACCCTTGGTGGTGTGTATTGACTAATCGGTGGAGCAGCAGATTTTCAGAGGCTGCCTGATGTATCATGTATAATTGATTGGAAGAAAGTTCTGGATTGATTATGAAGGATTTATTTACTGGGGTACGACCGGAGTCCTTGAGGTTTCCATATTCTATCTCATAGTTATAGTGAGATATATTTAGATGTTCTCTGAATTGTGCTTCATTTAGCTTAGGGTTGGTTGATAATTCAATATCAATTCCAGGCTTATGCTTTAATTGCCAGATTAATTCTTCTTGGCGTTCAGATGGTAAATTCAGAATTTTTTCTACTAGGTACTTATCTTTAACATTTAGTTTCTCTGAAATTGTTTCTGCGTTTAGCAAACTCTTCTCATCCATTGAAAACATAGTACCAGTTAGATTATGTTGTTCTAAAAATCTCAATTGTGGTTTTGTTAACATTGTTGCTTCCTTAAAAAGGCGGATTACTCCGCCGATTGTTAATTTGATCTGCCGTATACTTCACGTAAACGTTCAGAGTCATTAAATTTAGCTAGGGGGTCTGATAATGGTTGCTTTTTATTTAATACCGTTCTCCATTCTTCTTTTGCTTGTTGATCTGAAAAATATTCATCATACAGATGCTCATATGGAGCACCCATTTCAGCTAATTCAGCCATACTAATTTTTTTACTACTGGTAAGTTTAGTATTAGAAAATATTTTGTCATATTCTGCTAACAGATTTTGGTTACCAGAATTTAAGGCTTTTGTAATTTGTTTACAATGCATAAATGTCATTCCTGGTCGTAAATATGGCATTGTCGCAGTTAATTCAGTATTACCTTTAGCAATGAATTCGCAGTATACTCCAAAAAAGCCAGTGTCTATACCCGGATGGATGAAATTATCAGGTATTTCAACCCCTGCTTTATCCAGAATCTCATAGCCATCAAATAATGCTTCATCAAACATTTTTAATTGAAAACCAAGAGATTCAATTCTTGGCTGCATTTTTTCCTGTATGGTTTGCATAGTTGCTCCTTTAATAAATAAAAGTAATGTTAACAAAAACACCGGGTTATTATACGTCGCTTATTCGACTTATAATGATTTTTTTGGTGGATTATGCGGTTTAGGATTATTCTGTCTTATATAGTCGGCAAAATTTCGTGTTGCTTTTGCTTCTGCTACAGCTTTTATAGTTTCAGTTAGCTCATTATTGATAATTCCAGCCGTATCACTTTGTTTGATAATTGCTGTAGGAGAATCTTCGATACTACTAGCTGGTTTCGTAGGGGTATGGCTATTGGTGTTAATTTTGCTGGGAACATATAGTTGCTGTGGAATTGGAAGATCTGTACGTTTCAGTATTTCCTTATCTTCATAGTATCTATATGCGGTACCTTTTATTGGTCCTTTTCCGACAATGTAAATAATCGTCATATCTCCCATTGTGGCTATTTCATCTGGCATTATTAAATGTCGCTTTGTATTGCTTTGAGATGTTTGTGTAGTAACAGAACTTCCTCCGAACCATCCTTGACGTTGGACTGATTTACTAACATTTTTTTCAATGACTGTTGTATATCCAACCCATTCTGCAATCATTTCATTAGTAGGTTGTGAACCATTTGGATAACATATTTTTACATCACAGTTACCTAGAATGACCTGTGCGCCTTCTTTGCCATAATATTTTTCAAAAAAGTCAAGATTCTGGGTTACCAGTAAAAATCTTGCCTTAAATTCACGAATGGTTGCCATTGTTGTAGCAACATCATCAAGTTGACCAAGTTGAGGGAACTCATCAAGAAAGAAAGTTAATTCACGTTTGATTTTTTTAATATCATTTCTGTGAATTTCCTCAAATATTTGAGATAACAGTACCCGAATTAATGGATTTAATAATGCCTGATATTCTTTTTTAACAACAATGTAGAGACTTACAGGTTTCTCTCCATTTTGTATATCAGATAGGTTAATTGATGACCGCTTTGTATTATGAGCAACACTTGGACTATTAAATAATCC
>JBDHRI010000029.1:0-16784 GCA_039807465.1 Burkholderiales bacterium
ATTTTCTAGTACGCCTACAATACGGACCACAAAATTGCTATCAGTTGTGATAAGTCGATCGAACTCAGCAGTTCCAAAAACTGCTGGTACCAGGGCGCCAATTTTGTAAATTTGATGGTTCCTGTTTTTTCTTGCTCGTGCTTTTAATGCTTTCTCTTTCTCTTTTTCTATCTGTTTCTGTAATTTCTCTTTCGCTTTTGCTTGCTGTATCTCTAATTTTTTTAATTCGCGTTCAAGTTGTCTAACAGAAGCCTTCTTTTTAAGAGTTTCGTTATCTATATTTTGTGCAGTTACATCATTATTATCTGTAATATCCATTTTTACTTATCTCAAAAATACGTAATCGAGACTGATATTATACAGTCGTTTGCTTTCGATGTGTGATACAATTCACATCGAAAGCAAACTTTAAATACTCTTACGAACGATAGTGTAAGAGCGCACTTTACGCCTTGGTTACACCAAGGCATGCGTTACTTTTAAAAAAAGCAACAAAACAATGGATTATCTAAATGGCGATATACACAATTCAAATAAAGACAGTTAGCAGAAGTGATGGACATTCTGCAACAGCTAAAATTGCATACAATTGCAGAGACAAGATTACTGATTTGCGCACTGGTGAAATTCACAAATATAACAGTAAAAAAATGTCAGCAGATTTACTCCATTCTGAAATTACCTACAAAGATTTAACGATTGATAAAAAAGAACGTTCAGAAATTTGGAATAATGCAGAACTAGCAGAAAATCGAAAAGATAGCCGAACGGCAAGAGAGTATGTTGTAGCTTTACCAAAGGAACTAAGTATTCAGCAGAACATAGAACTAGTGCGAGAGTTTGCCTCAGAGTTAACAACCAAATTTAATAATGTTGCTGATTGGGCAATTCACAATGAGAAAGACGGAAACGGCAATATTCATGCTCATATATTAACTACTACAAGAGAGTTTAACTCTGAGACAAAACAACTTGGTGAACGTACAACTATCGAATGGAATAATACCAAGTGTCAAAAAAATAATGTGCCAATAACGCAAGAACAAATTAAGGAGATTCGCAAGAATTGGGAAAACATTCAGAATAAACACCTTGCAATGGCAGGGCTGGATTTAACAGTTAGTTGTGAACGCAAGGAAGATAGGGAAACAGTCAAAAAACATCTTGGTAAAAATGCTGTAGCTCTTGAACGTAAAGGTATTGAAACGGAACTAGGTAATCACAATCGAACAATTGATGATTATGAAAGTATGAATATTCAGGTTAAAAAAAAGAAAAAAGAATTAAATAAGAATAAACTCGACTTGCAAATATTAGAAATAAGTAAGAATCAGCAGCTAGAGCGGGAGCGAGAATTACACTTAGCTAGTATTGAAGAAGAAGACGAAATAATTAAGCAAAAACAAAAAAATCGGATTTATATTATTCAGTTCAATCATTTATTTGATGTGGCTCGACATCACAAAGTCTTTTTTCAGAGAAAAGTTGAAAATGGTTGGTGCTATGAAACAAAAGATCAAGCTGTATCTGTATATCGTGACTGTGTAAATGTAAATATATTAACTCAACGAAATATTGAAATTGCGCTTGATGCTGCTATCGTTCAATTTGGCGAAAATCTAAAAATTTCTGGCGATAAAAATTTTAAAAAAATGGTATCAGAAATTATTGAAAAAAATGAGAAATATAAAAATTTGAAATTTGATGATTTAACATTAAATGAAAAATCTAGAAATTCAGAAATTCAGCAAGAGAAAACTATGCCAGAATTTTTTAATAATTACGGTATGAAATTTTAAAAAACTATATCAAAATTTGCAAAATGCAACACTACAATTAGCTAATCTCGCTTGACAATTCAACGTCAAGTCAAATAAATTAAATCATACAAAATAATATGTTATGTTTATATATTTTAAGTTGATATAATTCTTATATCAACTTAAAATATATAAAATATGAAACTAAATAATACAAATAATAATGAAATAGAATTATCAAAATTATTCAATTTATTAAGCGGTTATAGTCAAGCAAGAATCGAAAAACCAACTGATCAAATGAAGATATATGACTATGAGGGTGATTTTTGTGGATTATGCTATTACTATTACACAGTAATTAATAATTATCAAATACTAATTATTGAATCTAAAGTTGAGAATTTAGACTTTATTTATAATTTCAGATTGTTTGTCGAATGTGCTTTTGATATTTTAAAAATCACACACTTCGAATCAATCAAAATCTTTGCTTTTTACAAAGAGACAATATATCAATATTGTCAGAATCAGCTAATTAATCTAAATTCAGTACAGTATGAAACTTCATTGAAACTCAAGCAAATAATCGTTAACTTAACTAAAGATAGTAATTATTATAGAAATAATGTTATTTCATTCTTGCAGAAGATGCGCAAACTTAACTCACGTGAATTGAGAATTAAATGAAAACTAAAATATTTTTTAAATCAATACTATTATTTGCTCTCTCAAGTAATGCGTTTGCTTCGGGAAGCGATGATAATGTTTTAAGTGGAGCTATTTTCGGTGGGCAAAAAGGCGTTTGCGATGTTATTGCAAAAATTATTACACAACCCGTTGATCAACTTCAAAGTTTTTTAAGCGGTAATTCACAAGTAGCAACAATAGCTTATACATTATTTGCAGTGTTATTCATAATGGAAACACTGTGGCTCTTAGTTAAGACTTATATTGAATCAAATCATCACGCAACGCAAAATGTCGTTATTAAATTAGCAATTCGTATGATCACAGGTTCTGTATTGTTGACGTTTGTCAATCTTGGAATAAATCAGTCACCAGATGCACTTAGCCCAGGGGGGAGTACTGGAAAAAATGGGTTGTCTGATGCAATAATGGGATTTGCGATGGGAATGGCAAAATTGATTGTCCCTACAACCTCTAACTATTTTAATACAAATGGGACTTTGACTGGTACCGATTTCATGACTCAATTCTTAATAGGGTATGGTGATAGTATAGATAAATTCATACACAATATGACAACGCTAATTGTTAATATGTCAATGTTTGCAAAACCTGTGTATTACATAGCAATGGCGTTGTCTATTCTTTTTAGTATGTATTTCACATTACAAATCGTGTGGAATATTATATTCAAAGTTTGTGAATTTACAATTGTTGTTAATGTCGGAGTATTTTTATTGGGATTTTTGGGGTCTGAGTGGACGAAGGATTACTTTAAACCATATTTAAACTATTTGTGGGGCATAGCTATAGAATTTATGGTGATTGTAATATTATTTGGTTTTATTAATCAGTATCTTTTTGGTTCAAATCTGACAGCTGCAGCAAGCACATCACAAGTTGCACTAGCGATGATAAAAATGATCATATTTACTATATTCGGTTTTCAGCTAATGAAATTATCTAGTCCAATTGCTAAAGCACTAGGAGGGGGTACAGCTGGTATCTCTACTGGCGAAGGTTCTGCAATAATGAAGTCTGCCGCAGCTGGCGGACTTACCGCTGCCGCAGGTGGTGCAATGCTGGCTGGAGCTGCGCTAAAAACAGTTGCAGGCGGAGTAGGCGGTGGATACACAGGCTTAAAAGACTCAGAAAATGGAGGCGGCGGTGGTTTCTCTCAATTTGGTGGCGCAATGTTAGGTGCTGCTAAAGGTGCGAGCCAGGGATTTAAAAGTTCGAGTTTAGCAGAAGCTGCAAAAAAGGTTGGTTCGAATGCTAAAAATGCTATTAAGAATCCTGTAGGTTCTTTAGCAGAAATGGCAGCAGGCTTAAAAAGTGGCAACAATTCTAATTCGTTTGGCAAGATGTGAAATAGTTGATTAATATTATTAAAATATTAATCAACTATTAAAATAATATTAAATTAAACCGTCACGTGTTAATTTTTCAAGCAAAGCTTGCTTGATATAGTTTGACGTAGTTAGTTTATTTTTTTTGATAGCTTGAATCCACGCTTTGGGGATATTATAGCAAGAGGTCATTCTAACGTATTCAGTTTCATCTTCATTATGATTATGAATGTTGTTAGAAGTTTCTTGTAACTTTTCAAAAGCGTTTTTATTTATTTTTACCATTTTATTACTTTCTTAATTTCGTTGATTAGACTATTAATTTCATTTGCTGCTTTGCCGTTTTTTGAGTATTCATTAACACTTTTTCCAAGTTCAAATGCTTTTTTAAACTCAACTCGGTCTCGTAAAATGTTACTCATTAATGAAAATTCTGAATTTTCATTAATGAAGTTGTTAATTTCATTAAGAGCAGTATTAGTTTTTACGTGAACGCGATTAAGTAAAACGCTAGCTCTTAATTCGGGACGAATTTTGCGAACTTCCTGCATAATATTTTTAAATGAGAGTAAGCCGACGAGCTCTATAGTACTGTCGCTAACTGGAGTCAGAAGAAAGTCAGCAGCTAGAATTGCAGCACGGTTCAGATCACTATCGAATCCACCGACGTCGATGATTAGGCAATGCTTATTATTGTTTACTATTTGCTGTAGCTCATCAAAATTTGCTGCATGTTTAACTGTTAATTGATTTGAACTGCGGACGGAATTGAAGTAACTGATTGATTTTTGCATGTCGAGATCAACAACTTCGACAGACATAATCTTTGATAGCTCAACAGCGAGATTAGATGCAATTGTTGACTTGCCGACCCCCCCTTTTTGGTGGGCAACAGTAATTATAAAATTCATGGATTAACTTTTTTATAATGTTTTTTAACTATTTATTAACTATTATTATAACATTAATTGTGAGGTGATTATGTATAAAAAAAAGGGGTTCGGACTCATTGAATCAATAATATCCGTAGCATTATTTGCTACGGTTTTATCGACTGGTTTATATTTTAAATCACAACAAAATAGAAACTATAACGCCCAGAATTTGGCAGGGCAAACAAATAAATATATCGATATATTTGGTGGTTTTACAAATGATCCTAGCATTTATAGTGATGTAATGCATGCAGAGCAGAATATATGTTCATATTCATTAGTTAGCGGAGCATACAAATACTATGGATTTAATGACATTAAGTTAGCTCTGCAAAACAATATGGCATCCTGTATTGATGCTGGTAAAACGGTTGCGTTTTCAATACCGAATAATATGCTAGGCACTAATCTATACGGAGAATCAGCTTGCTTTGCTGTGTATAGAAACCCACAAGGTGACTCACTGGAGGGGTATTTATATTACGTTGGAACCCCTACAACAAGAGAAGATACTAGAGTTGTCCAGAAAGCAGTGGAAATCCTCGGCGGTCAGGCTGCAATGTATGATGCTTCAAAATCTATTATAAATTCATCAGGTGGTTGGTCTTTACCTACAAATAGTCCAATTCTTGCAGGGTGCAATGGAAAGCCAATTTCACCACATTCTATAATCGTCAATCTTACTGCAAATAGTACATTTAATCAATATTACAATGATTCAGCCATACATAAAGATGAAAATGGCGATGATAATAAAATAGGTAACATTGGGAGCTTTAAAACAATGGGGTCAGATGTGATATTTGGTTTAAAACAAAATAACTCACAAAGTCAAATTTATCTTTCTGGTATAAACAGTAATTATCAATTAGGTATAGTAGCTAATAATTACATCGCAGACTCTTCAAATGGAAATAAGACTATTTCAATCACTCAAAATAACGCACCTGTTAATAATGCTTTAATTCAAACTGATTCTATTCAGCCAACTGAGAGGGTTGCTCCAGGAGCTATTTGCCAGCAACTAGATGTAGGGAAAATGAAGGTTTCTAATAATGAACGATATGGAATATCAACATGTAGGAAAGACAAGAATTACTGTAGTTTCAAAAATGGAATATCAACAGACTATTGTTATATCCCGGCACTAGAAAACTGTCAAATAATAAGAAATTTTGACAGTAATGGTAATTTTATCAATCAAACATATCAATGTATTTAGGGCGGATAAGAGAATGAATAAAAATAAAGGCTTCAGCTTAATTGAGCTAATTTCTGTTGTTGCAATTATTGGCGGATTTTCCGCAGTTGTGGGTAGTTATATGTACTTTATAAATAGTAAAAATAGAAATACAGAAATAGCTAACCAAGTTATTTATGACTCTGACCTGTTTCATAGGTATTTAGAAGGAAATTATAACACTTATGCTCTATTACCGAATCAATCAGTATCATATATTAGCTTACCAATGCTTCAACAACAAGGATATATTGATGCAAACTCATTTAAAGAGTACAAAGCTTTAAAACTAATTCCATGCGCTATGGTTGTAACTAAATTTGTACAGTACAGTACTGGTGGAGATGCAGGAACAACATCACTTACAAAGCCAACACTTGATACTATTTTGTTTTATGTAAAAACTCAAAAAAGTACAAATATTCCAAATCTAAGGACTGCTGATAATAATGAGATTGCTGGATTAGTTGGTGGGGCTGGCGGTATATACAAAGGAACTGGGGTTATTGGCAATAGTAACGGTTGGTCATTATCTAGTTTTACTCCTGACCCGACTCAATGTCAAGATTTATCTGGCAATCAAGGGGTTTCTATACAACAGCAAAGCCCTGTAGTTAATATTGGTATGATGTTTCCGATTAAGACATCCCCATTTAGAAACTTATCAGTAGGGGGTGTACAAGATGAATTGGGTGGGGGGGATTCAAATACTATTAATGCAGATATTATGCTGCAACGAAGTCCAACAGGTGCCATGCCAGCTCTTTTATTCGAAAACCAATCTAACAAAAACTTCAGTAAAAATCAGGTTTCAAGCTTAACCGGTTTATCTTTGGGATTATCTTTTGGGCAAACATCAAGCGGACAGCCGATTCTTAATATTAGTGGGAGCAATACTCAATCAACTGATGTAGCTAATGGAACAAGTTTTCAACCAATCAATAATATAACCAATAAGAACACATTTATTGGTAGTGGTGTTGGGGGTATTGCTGCAGCTCATTTTATCTTCACAGAGCAACATATTATTAATGAAAGGTGTAATAATGTGGGGGATATTGCAGATGCTAAACAAGATGTAAATGGAGATCCATATGCTTATGATTATGATGGCTCAATTACGTTATTAGAAGGTGCTAGTCATGCAATGTTAGAGTGCCAGGAAAACCCACTCTGTACTATTGGTAGTCCTTGCTGGAGGTCAAGCAAAGTATCTACAATTACTTACAAATTCCCAAGTCTAACTGCTTTTAATTTTGTTGCTCCACCGGGGTTTTATATTACTGATGTTAAGTATAGCAATACCGCATGTACAAATTCAAATGTAAGATGTGATTCAGAACATTGTGAGCAACAAATTCAACGTGCTCACGGAGATAATTGGTATGTTCATGGCGCTAATTCGTGCTATAGGAAAACATCAATTGGTCCATGGGGACAATTGAGTGATGTAATTGTAAATGGGGAGTGGCTTTCTCTCAATAGGTGGGGGTTTTATGATACAAGATTAAAGCCCAAAAACGGTCTATTCTATAAAAAAGACGAAATTGCAAAAATTAACTATAACGATGCAGCACTTTCAACACAAAGTTTAGTATATGATAGCAGATATAATTTTTACCCCGTAGCAACAAAACTATTCTACTCTTTATGGCAGTCAAGATTTTGGATTGATAAGGGGTATGGAGACGGAAGTTGCGACCCTTGGAAAGGTAATAAAGTTGGGAGAGAGCTGGCGTATATTTATCAGATTACGGTTACTGATGATTTATCTTTACCTCCGGCGCAGCCGATTGATCCGAGAGTTCCCCAGTTTTACAATGGGAATTTATGCATGTAAAAGTTAAATAAACTTAACATTTATATTTAATTTAATGTTATAATAATATTAATTTACTATTACAATAATGTTAATTAAATAGTTTTAAGTTGTAAATATGAAGCATGCGGAGTTACTTGAATCTGCTCAGAAGATTTTAAAAAATCAAAAATTAAGCTACTTGAATAATGGCGAATTGATAGAAATATTGGAAAGTATTTTTAGGAAAAGAATTAATCCTCAATTTTTGATTTCGTTACCAAGATTTTTTGGGCAGACAAAAAAATTTGAAAATGATGAAGATAAATTACAATGGAGATTGTGGACTTTAATATCTGTTATATTGAGACTGATTAAGAAGAGTTCTTCTAACGATTTTAAAGAACTAATGAAAGCAATTAAAGAAGTGACAGTTTAGTAATGAAATACATATCAATTACAATTGCTTCAATTACGTGTTTTCTATTTTTATTTCTTGGGTTTGTTGGCTATTACTCTATTTTTTTGTTATTAAATTTCGTTATTAATCATACTAATTTGTTTAGTTTTCAAGTTTTGTATTGGATTGCGTTTTTTGCAGCAACAGTAACTTATTTTTTTGGTGCATTCGGGTGGATGGGTTATACAGACAGTTTTGCTTGTCAGATTCTAGGTTTCAAAAAATTCGACTTAGTCGGTACTAAATTTGAAAATGTAGTAAATGAAGTGACTTTTAGTAGAATCAATGAAAAACTAGGCACAGATTTTCATTTTGCAGATCTTAATTTTTACTTAGAAGATTGCGAACTAAACAATTCTAGAACAATTGGACGTAATAGTATTGTATTGAATCCCGGCTTATTGAAATATAGTCGTGATGAGCTAGTTGGGATAGTGACTTTCTCTGTAATGCTATTGATTAACGGTAGTCAACGAGTAGGCCAATGCGAATTTGCGCTTAAATTACCATTTGTTGCCATCAGATATATATGTCAAGAATTAAAGTCGATTTACAACAACAATCAAATTCTGATATTGTATCTTTGTTTTTTGATTCCTTTCTTGATTTTGATATTAACTCCGTTTTTTGAGCAATTATTTAATATTTCAACAAAGATTTGGCATAAAAATACGCAAAAAGAAAAACTAAAAGCAGATAAATTAATGTTTTACTGCGGATTTGATAAAGAATTAGAAGCGTTTCTAAGAAGACAATACAATGATTTAGCAGTTAATGAACGATTAAATAAGATTAGAGAGTATAATTAATTTTTGGAAGGTGAATTATGAAAATTAAACAAATTATTACAGTTGCATTAAGTTCGATATTGTTTGCTGCATGTAATGGTGGCGGTGGTAGTTATCAGTCGAAGCCAAATAATTTTCCGCAGATCGATTGTGATGCTTATGCGTATTACAATCAGAATATAGTTGATAATCCACCTCGAATTAAAGGAGATTTAAGTGTAACTCCAGTCGCACCAAGTCCATTTGGCACAGATTCTGCGGTATCTTTTTTAAATAGCGGAAGTGGGAATCTTGGAGTGAGCTTAGCAATGACAGGACTCAGCTCTACGTATAGTGCAACTGATTGGCTATATGACTATTATGCACGTACACTAAACACGACTTCATCTACGCCCCTGCCTCCTGGCGTGTGTACAACGCTAGACACTTTTGAAGTGGGGTCAATATATCGAGGTGCTGTCATGTATTGGTCTAATTGTCAGGCTCCAGTTGAAAACGGAACAATGTATTTTTCGGCTGACTATCAGATTATCGAGTCAACAGGTGTAACAATAACGACAGGTAAATTAAGTTTTACATGTCCAGTTGAAAGTAGTAATCAAGTTCAGAATATTCCTGCTGATATGCGAGCATTTTCAAGTAAACGTCAATAGATTTCGTGCTTGCTAGTCGATACCGTATTGTAATAGTGTTATTGTGCAGCGCGGTATCGAAACTTTGAAAATATTTACACAAATATTATACCGCGCGGTATAATATAGGCATAGTAAAACAAAACTTTTTTATGAAAGAAATGAAATGAAATTCGAAGAAACTAAAGAACATTTGAACATATTTGTAGATTATAAATTAAAAGATTTGTTTAAATCTCAATTTAAAACTGCAAAATGGAATAGTTTTGATAAGCATTGGTATATAGCAAACACAACTACAAATAAAAATAAGCTCAATAAATTTCTTGAAGAAATTAACTCTTCTAAAATTAATGAAATAATAAATGAGATTGAAGAGATAGAGTTAAATGAAAAAGAGTTATCTAAATTAAAAGAAGAAATTGATTCTTTAAAAACAGAATTAAAAAATAAGCTTTTGAAATTAAAAGAAATTAAAAATTTAACAGAAATCACATTAAGTCAAAAAGAAACAGCTCAACAAATTCATGAGCAATTAATTCAAGCTAAAGAAGCAATTGAAGCTGCAAATTTTGAATTAGAGAAAGCTAAACTTAGCTGTACTATCGCATTTGATATTAATAAAGATATTATTTCTAAAGTTATTGATTTAGATAGAATAGAAGAGATATTTTCATTATTATCTAAATTAGCTCGTAAATCAAATTCTTCTTTCTTATACGCTGAAGAGAAAAAAGAATTTACAATGTGTCAACAAGAGCTTCTAGAATTTCATAGTAAGCTAGAAAAAATTGGCTTTACTAGTGATATTTTATTAAAAATAGCAAATGCGAACGTAAACAGACTAGATAGAGACAAAATTGATTATCAAATAAATGATATAATTAAATCAATTAAAAAAAATTAACAACTTTAAAAGGGGTATTTATGAATAAAACATTATTAGCTACATTGTTTACAACGGCAGTACTTCTATCTGCATGCGGCAAAGATGGGGACTTTAAATCAGCAATAAATAAAAGTATTCAAGGAAATTATAGTTGCTTAAATCTAATTTCTCCACTCTATGTACCATGGATGGACAACAAAGAGCTTGAACAGTACAAAAGAGAAAATTCATTTGTTCTTGTAGATGTTATGAAAGATGGAAAAATATATGAATCAAGTCCTAATTCTAATGGGGCTGATGCATTAGTTAAGGCAGGACTACTCACTAAAACGACTAAAACTGAGCATGCAATTGGCGTTTGGGACAAAAAGCCAATTAAGGGGACAATTTTCACTATCAATCTTTACAATTTTACTGATGCTGGTAAACAAACAATCAAAACTGGACCGGGAGATTTTAAATATACATTTTGTTACGCTCATCCCGAGGTAGATAGTATATTAAACTATACAGAACAGGATTTAAGTGGGCAAAAAATAGTAGAAGTAAAATATAGTTTTAAATACGTAGATGTAGCGGATTGGGTTAGTAAAACTGAAATTAAAGCAGCTTTTCCCGAAATTGAAAAAAAATTGGATAACTCAGATAAAACAGACAGAATAGTATTGATTAAAACAAATAATGGTTGGCAAACTAATTTATAGAAATGAGACTAACCAAAAATTGACTGGAGTATTTGAACAAAAACTTACAGTTTTAGTTCAAATACTCACCATAGTAGAAATTATAACTAACTGGCAGTATAAATAAGTGCACAGAGAAAATTGAAATGGCAAATGCAAACACAAAACATAGTAAAGAATTACGTTTAGAGACAACAAAAGAGTGGAAAAAAAATAACGAAGTAAAAATAACTATTCATCTCTCAAAACAGTATCACTGCTTAGTTGAAAAATTTGAAAATCTTCCTGGACAAACCAAAGCAGAAAAATTAAAAATATTAATGGATCACTATCTAAATGAACGTCACTTGTAATCATACTTTGTTTACAATATGTAAACAAAGTATGATTACAAAGTCAACAAACAATGATTACTAAAACTAATGACACTCTAAAGTTCCTGGAGCAAGTTCTGGTATAAAACTTACTCTAGGTAAATTAATTAACTCTATCCGTTTAGGAGAAGAGCTTTCTCAGGTTGAGTTTGCTGCAAAACTTGGTATCTCGCGGCAACAACTATGTGATATCGAGCACGATAGAAAGACAATAACCCCTAAACTGGCTGCACAATATGCAGCTGTACTAGGCTACTCTATCCAACAATTCATTAGGTTATCATTACAAAGTATTGTTGATAGAGATAATCTGGATGTTGAAGTTGACATAAAAGTTAATCTCATCTAGCATAAACAATGTGGAGGCACGATAACCTTTAGCTAAATAATTCTGCATGACTACCTATAGCAACTAGCGTAATGCTCTTATGTTCAATCTTCAAATAAATCAGCAAATCGTCTGGTCGCAAATGCAATTCAAGCATTCCATTATATTTACCTATAAGCTTATGATTTTTGTATTTTTCAGGAATTGGCTTTTCATTAACTAATAGTTCAACAATGTAGGCAAGCTCTGAATTAACTTTTTTGTCGTGTTTATATTTCTTAAGTTGTTTTTTGAAAGAAGGCTTTTGGAGTAATTCCAACATATCAGACACCAAGCTGTTTTTTAAAGTCTTCAATGCTAATAATCTCAGACTCTTCAGATAATGCTCTATCAACTGCATTTGGTCTTGATATAGCATTTTTTAAGAGGTATCTAGCATATGAGCTTACGCTAAACCCAAGCTCTTCCGCTTTATTTTGCAACTCCTTACCAAATACATCATCCAATGTTACTTGTATTCTCATTTTAACCACCTATAAATATTACTCATAATGAGTAATTATCTATCATACTGGTTGACATTGTCAAATAAAAAAGCAGTCACTTTTTCGTGGCTGTTTTATAGCAAATTCCCTATTACCAGCATAATAGTGAACGATTTTCTATGCTGATGCTACGAAAATATTTTGACTGTTCCGACTCTATTTTCGCCCTTAATATTTTAAAAACCAGATTTATTTTATCATATATCACTACAATAATATATACTGCATTTAATTGTCAAGTAACACTTTTTTATGGTCATACTACATGAAAAATCCTTTTCGGATTTAATAATCTTTTTACCTCATTATAAGAGTAACAATTGATCCTGGTGTACTTCTTGCGCTGTATTTTGTTGCTCTTCATTATCTGTTTTATTTGGTTTTTTATGTCTTGTTGTCATCTGTCCTGTTGTTTTATCTAAAACAGAACATATCTGAACTGGCTCATAATAAAATTCGACTCGTACAACTTTGCGCCCCTCTTTTTCTTCCTTCATAGTTAGCTTATATCCTGTCTTTTTGTTGATTTCTTCCAATGCTTGATTAAATACTTTCTGCTTGATCTGATGATATAACTTATATTGAGTTGGCTGTACTCCAAGCATCTCACGCCACTGCTCGATAGTGAAATATAATTCGCCCTTTTTAAATTGTTGCATTAGCTCATATAGTCGGACAGCGTAAATTGATGTTAGATCAGCTACTTCTTTGAGATTATACATAGTGAAATTATCCGTACGCTGCTTCAAGTATTCCATTATTGAACCTGTAAACAATATGTCAATAGTACCTTCTTTTTCATTATAAACAGCTCTTTCACAAACATTAATTTGCCATGTCTGAAATAGCTCAGGTTTCTCGATCCTTATATCTGATTTCATTAATTTTTTTACTGCCTGTTTTAGAATTTTGTAAGCGTTGTTCGGTGCTATATTAAATTGACGAGCAAAATCCAACGCTGAAAGCTTGTATTCTCTAGGTAACTCGCTTGTTTGTATATACTTACCTTTTGATGTTACTCCGCCAACAAGTGTGATAGCATTTAAATAAACCCTATAATCGTTTAAATTGAAGTCCTCAAAATTAGCTTTGTTTAATTTATTTGATTTGTATACTTTTTTTGTGTTAGATTTTAAAATTTTTGTTTTATCAGTCATTTGAGCACCATAAAAAAGTGTGTTGTGAACATTATAACACAAATATTTAAAATAGTGTTATTGGCTGTTGATAACCAAATAAATGACACCATAAAAAAGTGTGCTTAAGCCCATAAAAAAGTGTGCTTAAGTCTCCAGAAACACCATAAAAAAGTGTGCTTTAGAGCTTGAGTATATATATATAAAAAAATATAAAAAAATAATTATAAAAAGGGATAACTCCTGTGGATAACTTTAGATTAAAATTATTTTAAGAATTTGAAGAGATATTCCCGATTTTAAGGGTGCATTGAGCACCCATCAAATCGTTGCCTACGGCAAACAATTAATTCGCCTACGGCTCATAAGAAATTTAAAAAGGTGTGGTCAAGCCCCCACACGACGTTAATTAGTTGTTTTCCAAAGATCTTTTTACATAATTAACATTTTTTCTTAACAAGCTGTGAATAATTATTATTAAAGCGCGATGAGCAGTTTTTAAGAAGAGGCGTTAAACCGCGATTTTAACGCTGTTTTTAAGGGTGTGGTTCGTTTATATAGGGGTTCGACGAGCTCACCCCTATAACCCCGTAAATCAATTGATTGTAGAGCGATTTTTGAACAGTCAAATTATTTTGATATCTTGCTGATATTTCTGATATTTATTTATATTTTACGCCCATTTTAAAATTAAGTGCACCACTGGCTAAAGTAGCCTAAAAATAAAAAAGGTTAGGTGTGAATTAGACTATAATTTCAGGTGATGAAACCTATAGAAAGTGATAGTCATGTCATACAAACACCTAACCAAGAGTGAACGTTACTACATTGAGCAAAGAAAAGCAAGTAATCCTGCAGTTTCTTTTCGTGCATTGGGTCGGGAAATGAATCGCAGTCATACTACTCTAAGTCGAGAATTACGCAGAAATCTAGATCAAGAGTTTGGCTTTTATTCTGGAATTCGTGCTGAAACATTAGCAAACGATCGTAAAAAGACAGTTAATTTATTGACTAGAAAGATGCCTAAGATTTCAGAAAAAGTGAGTAATTTTTTGTTTGAGGCGCTGCAAAAACGAACTTCACCGGAGCAAATTTGTGGGCGACTTAAACTCAAACATGGGGTCAAAATTAGTCATACTACATTGTATCGTTACATTGCTGAAGATCGAAAAAATGGTGGTACTTTATATTTAAACTTACGCCATGGTAAAAAGAAATATAGAAAAAAACTTAACAAAGAGAACGCTTGCGTGGTAATTAACAAAAAGAGAATTAGCGAACGTCCGGCTATAGCAGATGATAAACGAGAACCTGGGCATTGGGAACTAGATACTATTTTTGGACTTGATCAAAAATCTTATTTATTGACACTAACCGATAAAGCAAGTAAGTTTGAAATTATTAGAAAGATTCCAAATAAGGAAGCTGCCACAGTGATTGCTGAAATTGAAAAGATAGTAGCTTTTGCCTTGCTTCCGTTTAAAACTATAACACCAGATAATGGTACTGAGTTTGCATATCATGAACAACTGGAAATGCTTACTGGAGCAGAGGTTTATTTTGCCCATCCATATAGCTCGTGGGAGCGTGACTTAATGAACATCAAAATGGATTAATTAGAGATTTCTATCCAAAGAGAACTGATTTTAGAGAAGTTAGCGACAAAAAAATCGCTGATGTAGAAAATAATTTGAATAACAGACCAAGAAAAGCTCTTGGATTTTTAACCCCAGCTGAAGCTATGTTTAACTACGTAACCTTTGGTATCTGGTGCACTTAATTTGTTAATTGGGCTAGTCCAAGTAGCCAATATTGCCTCAGCTCCAACCATAATTACACCATTAACTTCAGAGATTGCATGAACAGGAGTGAAACCTCCGGGCAAACTACTGTAGAGTTTAAATGATTTTCTATTATCAGATGAGCTCTTTTATGGTAGGTAAGCTATATCTTCAGACAGTCAAAAGCCTCTGAGTCGTTGTTGCTTTGCCACCTCTCTTTAATCCCACCTAAAAAACGCTCATATAAATTTACTGCATTTAATATAATCATGCTGTTGTTATCAACAATAAATATCTTTTTTAAGGAAAACTCTATGATTTCAAGTTTATCTAATTTATCTGTAAGTAATCAAAGTAGATCACAAAATACGCAAAAATATGCGCATTATTTTAATAAAATTACGCAAGAACTAATGAATAAAATTACACAGCTATGCTCAACTAAAAGCACGCCTCTTGATAAAATTTGCTGTTTTAATGAGATTTCTTGCGAAGCAAAAAATCCTGATAAATGTACAATAACAATACAAGATGATACACAAAAAAGCAAATCATACTTTGGAAATAGTAATAAAGTAATGATCTTTAAAATCGAAAGTCAAGAAATCGTTAGAATAACTATAACTGCTAAAGAAGCACAAGAAATTAAGCTTAGACAGGAAACAAATGAGCTTATTATGAATAGCGATCCTAGTGTAGCAGCAATGTTAAATTTTCCTGAGAATAACCTTTTTAGCCCACAGTTAAATGTTAAACGAATTGGAAGCTGAATATTTGAATTGTATACAGATAGGCAGATAAGTGCGTCATAAACATTGTGCTTAAATCAAATTTGGGGGTTGACTAGTATTGGAACGAAAAGGTACTCTAAGGAAATTTGTATAGCTTAAGTTGTTTATATATTTTTTATTCGATAAAAGACACAGTCTACTCCATAGGCTTCCGTCTGTTTATAGTTTTTCATTCCACATTTTTGTATGACGCGTTGAGAAGCAATATGCGCTAATGGCGTAAGTGCTATTATATATTCTATTTTGATATTTTGTCTCGCCCATTCCAGCAAGGCGGACAAAGCTTCAGTGGCATACCCCTTCCCCCAGTATTTTTTATGGAGTAGATGGACTAGCGGGCACATTTGAACAGAAACTTACGGTTTTGAATTTACTACAATAGTCATAACCGTAATTTATTGTTTAGCATCTTTATCTTTAATGAAATAAGTTCCATTCGGTAATATATGCTTAAATGGTAGCAACGAAATATGAGATAAGGTCTCATCATCTATTTCTTCGCCATTTTCCCTCAGCTCAGTTACTATCTCTTTGATTTTGTTGGTGTTCCAATACAGAATGGCATTGGATACCAAGCTAAGACAACTAGCTTTATTCATAATTTC
>JBDHRI010000164.1:0-3475 GCA_039807465.1 Burkholderiales bacterium
AACGTATTTGCAATATCTTTATGCCGATTCCGAATTAAAATACCTTTACCCAGAAGCTCTTTATAAGTCTTAGCTCCGTCAGCCACTTGAATTAGAAGAAAATTAGCATCACTCGGATAAACCGTAATTTCTGGTAACTGCTTTAGTGCCTGATAAACTCGCGCGCGTTCTGCTTTTAAAGTATCAATCCGGCTTTGTGCTAATTGTAAGCCATGTGCTGACATGGTTTGCAAAGCCACTCTGATACATGGCTCGGCTAATGGGTATGGCGCCATTACCTTACGAATTAGTTCAATTATCGGATTTTTTGCAAGCACACTTCCCATCCGCACACCTGCAAAAGCAAAAGCTTTCGACATGGTTTTCATTACCACCAGATTGGTATATTTGTCCATCAATGCAATTGCTGAAGGAAGTGAGCTAAATTCGAGATATGCTTCATCAATTGCAATGACTGTTTCAGGCAGCGCTTTTAATACATACTCAATTTCATCTAAAGTCAAGGAATTACCTGTTGGATTATTTGGCGTACATAAAAAAATAATCTTGGTATTTTCATCACATAAGCCAAGAAGTTTATCCAAATCAAGTTTGAAATCAGGCGCACCACCAAGAGCAAGTTCACGAATTTCAACACCAGCAATGTCAGCTGCAACTTTGTAATAGGAAAAGCTAGGTTTAAAGCTAACCACATTGTCTTTATAGGCGGTACAAAATACCCGGATAAGAAGCTCTATCCCCTCATCCATCCCGCGCCCAACAAAGATCTGATCAGCTTTAACACCATAAAAATTTGCTAACCGAGATAATAATGCCGTTGGCTGCGGATCTGGATAACGATTAACCAAATTCATCTCGGCTGTTTGCGGATAAGGCACCCACGGATTTTCGTTAGCATCAAGAGCAACCAAACCAGTTGCATCAGCTAACTCCGAACGCGCCGAAACATACGGTGCAAGCTTCAATATTTCGGGACGTACTTTTTTATTTAACCATTCCATTAATTTTTAATCCTTTTCAGTATTTCAATTTATATCTTAAAAAAACAAAACAACTTTACAAACGCTGAATCAATTTCTGTGCCCATTCTTGGCTTGATTTTAAAGAATTTATTTTCTTACCTGCAATTATTGATGATTGTAATGAAAAATTAGCTTCACTATTATCCAATAAATAAATCTCATCAAAATAATCTTTAACTAATACCAAATTATCTGCCGATTCATGAAAACGCCGCCGCACAATACCTTCGGGAATATCATGCCCACCCCGAGCAACACGTTGTGCAATCCGTTCCAAATTTAATTCAACACTATTTAAACCGATATAATAAGCCAAAGTAAAATATCCTGCATCCTTGGCTGCAATGATTCTTTGCATTGTCCCACGTCCAGCTAGGGTGCTTTCCAGACAAATATTTAAACCATTTTTTAACGCATCATCATACATTTTCAGCGCTTGTTTACCAGCTTCAATTTGATAATTATCAGGATATTTCGCCCGATAAACTCGATTCAAAACATCCGGATCAATATTGGTTTGAATATCACTCAAATTGAGATAATTACGCAATGAGCTTTTACCGCTACCATTAGTACCAACTAAGAACACAGCTAATGGTATATTTTCGTAGTGCAGCTGAATCTGATTTATTATCTGTTGGTTAATAATATGGTTCACGTTATTTCTTTCTAAAACTCCGCTATGTCTTTTTCAAATGGGCTATTTTTTTGAATTAGCGTAATATCGCGCTTCTTCAAATTAATTTTTTGTAATCGCAATGACTGATCATCTTTAGGTGTCTTGCTGGTAGTAATTACCGCTATTTTGTTGGTATTTATTTTAAACTTGGCATCTTGTTCCGTAGCTAAAATCTGTTTAATTGCATGTGCAATATCGCTACCCTTTAGCTCAACAAACACAGTTTTATCATCAAAATTAAGCGCATAATCACAGCATAGTCCGTGATGCCCACGTAGATATATGCAACCATCAACCGTAATATAATCAACAGTTCTACGCTGCGGATTTAACAATATAAATTTACTTTGCTTTTCTTCACATTTAATATTACTATCATTTTTAGATTGAATACAATCATTCATATTTCAAATCCAGTAACTTATCAAAATCTAATGCTGTTTGTTCTGATACTTTATCCAAATTTTCAGCAATGATCAGACGATTTTCAGTATCGCGTAAATCTTGAGCTAAACCATCAATAATATTGTATGCACGTATTTCTTCAAATGGCACTAATAAGTCTTTATCAAAAATAGTTTGCTTATCTTTAACATCATTAGCTAAAATTAGATTATTTAATACCGTTAGAATGTAAGGGCTATGAGTAGTAATATTTAAACTATTACCATTAGTAACATTTGTAACATATATTAGTAATTCAGTAAGTGCTTTTTGTGCAGATGGAAAGAGGTGTGCTTCAGGCTCTTCAACTAATAAATCCCCAAATTTATATGTTAATATATAATTTCGTAAAACTAAGTAAATAGGTAGAAACTCTTGTTGACCTGATGAACTTTGCCATGGTCTAACTAAGCCAGATGCTTGATTAATAAAACCTCCAAGCCCATCATTAATAAAGTGTCCTTTTAATATTTTTAGTGAAATATTATCAAAATTGACTGCCAAACTCCTTTGATTTTCATTTAGGCTATCACTGTTTGCATGGATATTAAATGTATCAATGGCATTCTGGTATTGCTGTCCAAACCATAGAATCAAAGTATCAATACTAGGAAACTTACTATCTGCATTCATTACCGATATTGTGTTAAATAGATTACGTTGTAAACTTACGAGAAAAGTTCTTCCGGCGGGAAAAAATAAAGAAGTTTTATTATCCCCCAAATTGCTGTCTATTAATACCTTACTTATATTTGCCTGCATTATGCTTAATTGTAAATTATCGGGATGTCTATTTGATGTAATCATTTGTTGTTGAATATACGTCAGTTGCTTCCGAGATTTCTCATATATATCTCGTAACTTATCTGATATATTGATATCAATCGTTTCATTATGTAAAGATATAAATATTTTTATATCTTTAGTATGCTGATACTCCAGACTTGAATTGAAATTATAATTAAGTCCTTCCAATCTAAATATTTGCTTAAAGTAATTTAATACATAACCGATAATATCTTGTTCACTATTGGTATAATTATTAATTGGTAATCTTAAGATACTTCTAAAAAAGTACAGTAATTTGATAATGAATGAATTTGAAAATTTGAAAATTACAGCGGTTGAACTTCCGAATAATGATATTAATGAGACTTTGCAGTTACACGATGAAAGTATATTTACAGAATTGCTGAATAATCGAAAAGATATTTTTCTTTCATCTGAAAAAATAAAAGTTACAGAAGCAGAACCAAAGACAGAACCAAGAGCAGAACCCAAAACAATAATAGAATTTTTGGAGCAAAAAGGTTTACTACAGGAACTCAAT
>JBDHRI010000165.1:0-3471 GCA_039807465.1 Burkholderiales bacterium
GATGGTAAGGGTGTTTTAAAAATGCTTGATTATATTACCTTCCCAGCGGGCGAAGATACTATGGTTATGCTTGAAAGTAGTAAACACTAGTATCTGTTATGCTAAATCTTAATAAAAATACCAGATCAATTGATCTGGTATTTTTATTTGTTCATTTAAAAAGTCCGAGAATTTTATTCTTAAACTGCTGTAGATAATTACCACTGGCTTTTTCTTCCAATTGTTTTTCAAGTAATTGATCTTGTACCCTATTTTTGATTACATCTTCCATGCAATATAAGCCCGGTCCTGCATTTATTAGCCACTTGGCGGCAAATATTGCACCCTGACCAAAAGCCGCTTTGCTGATGCTTTCGTGAGTCAGGCGGATAGTCTGGTTTGGCAGACCAAAAATTACCTCATGCTTACCAACGATTCCACCAACCCGGATTGAATTAATTTGAGTTTCCTCATCAAGTCCCAAGGTATCGGCAATTTTTTTGGCAGTTCCTGAGACTTCGTTTTTGTTTCTGAAGTGTTCTTCAATGATCTCAATATCGGCATGTGGCAAAATATTTTGAAAGATCTGCGCTGCCATTAAAATCAGATTAATCCCAATCGTAATATTTGGTGAGTAAAGTACAGCTGTTTTTAATCCAAGGTTTTTTAGGTATTCCATATCTCCGCTTTCGTACTGGGAAATGGCAGAAATGATTTTAGTACCCAAATCAGCAGCACTTGCATAGTGATTAACACCGGAGCTATCTGAAAAATCTACGATTATATCAACTTGGTTATTTCTAAAGAACTCCTGATCAATCTCAGAGCTGGCAATAATTTGCCCTCTTTCTCCTTTTAGCCCCAGTGCCTCGCTGGCAAATGTAAAATCTTCACTTATAGTCCGTTTTGCAACCCATGCCAATTCAAAGCTATCGTTATTTAAAAATTCCTGTGCGACAAGTTTTCCGGTTTTACCAAAACCAAATAAACCAATTTTTATCTTATTCATTTTATTCTTCCTTATTCGTGAAGCCAAGCTTTTATCTTTAGAGTCTCAAATGCAAGAAAACTTCTTAACAAGATAAATCAAGAAGGTAGAGTTAATCTTCCTTCCCATTATAATAATTAGACAGCTTCAAGAGCTGCTTTTACTTTTAGCTGATTTTGTGGCGTAAGCTCGGTTAATGGTAGTCTTAATTGTGGTGAACCAATTATCTGTTGATAAAACAGTGCCCATTTGACTGGAATCGGATTAGCTTCACAAAATAGCGTGTCATATAATGGTTCTAATTTTTGGTTTACCTGTTGCGCCTGTTTAAAGTTTCCGGATAGTCCATGATTGCATAATTCAACCATTTCTGCGGGGCAATTATTACTTGTAACTGAAATTACTCCATCACCACCAGTTAACAGGAATTGTAATAAAGTCCCGTCATCTCCAGATAATAATGAGAATCCAGCAGGACGGTTTCGTACCAGATAGCCACAGCGTTTTATATTTCCTGTAGCATCTTTTAGTCCAACTATATTAGAAAACTCTGTTGCCAACCGTAAGGTGGTTGTGTCAGATAAATCAGTTGCCGTTCTCCCCGGAACATTATATAATATTATAGGTAGCTCGGTTGCTTTGGCTAACGTAGCAAAATGAAGGTATAGACCTTCCTGAGTTGGCTTTACATAATACGGTGTAACACACATTAGATAATCAATTCCAGAGATTCCATCCAGTAATTTAAAACAGTCCAATCCAGATTGTGTGCTTACAGCGCTTACACCAATAATAATCTTAACCCGACCCTGATTAATTTTAATGACATGTTTGATAACCGTAATTTTTTCTTCACTGGTAAGAGCAGTAGATTCGCCTGTAGTACCCATGACAACTAGACCATTTACTTTGTTTTCTATTTGAAATTCTACGAGTTTTGTTAATGAATCATAATCAACTTGACCATTTCTATCCATTGGTGTGACTAACGCGGTAATGCAACCTTTTAGCATAGATAATACTCCTAATCTTTTTGGTACAATTATTTTATTGTATATGTCTATTAATTGTGTTTATTTGATTTTATATATTGCTTATTGTATAATTTGCAGATAATAGTTAAAGGCGACTATCAATATATATTGAGTGATCTAATCTTTTAACTATTCATGAAACAGATTTTGTGTTCACGGCTTAATTTACTGCCGGTTTATAGTATGCATAAGACATGCAAAGACTCCTCTAATAGGCTGATTCGTTACCAACCTTTGACTGTCAACATTTTTGTTTACCTGACAAGTCTTCAAAAATAATATGGTAATGGATATCCTGCTGGACTCATTATAGCAAGTTGAATCTAAAATAACAAGACCTCTTTAGGTAATTTTCACTGGATTAATTCAGGTAAATCAGTTATAATAGCGAGCTTATTTTATTAATAAATCAGATCAAAACAAATTGTTAGCTGATAATTTTTTAGGTTCCAAGAATTTTACAATGACAAAAAAAGTTTATATTAAAACTTATGGCTGCCAAATGAATGAATATGATTCTGACAAAATGGCGGATGTGTTGAATAATTTTCAGGGCTATGAGAAAACAGATAATCCTGATGAAGCTCAAGTAATTTTATTTAATACTTGTTCGATCCGCGAAAAGGCTCAAGAAAAAGTATTCTCAGATTTAGGGCGAGTGCGCCATCTGAAACAAAAAAATCCAGATATTATTATTGGTGTAGGTGGTTGTGTTGCATCTCAAGAAGGGCAGGCGATTGTCAAAAGAGCTCCTTATGTTGATGTAGTTTTTGGTCCGCAAACATTACACCGGATTCCTGAATTAATGGAAGAAAGACGCAAGACTGGGAAATCACAGGTTGATATTAGTTTCCCAGAAATTGAAAAATTTGACAAGATGCCGGATGCTAAAGTTGAAGGGGTAACTGCCTTTGTTTCAATCATGGAAGGCTGTTCAAAGTACTGCTCTTATTGTGTAGTGCCATATACAAGAGGTGAGGAAGTATCGCGCCCATTTGAGGATGTATTGACCGAAATTGCAAAGCTGACATTGCAGGGCGTCAAGGAAGTTAATCTGCTTGGGCAGAATGTAAATGCCTACCGTGGCAAAATGGCGGACGGTGGAATTGCTGATTTTGCTATGCTACTAGAGTTTGTCCATGAAATCCCGGGCATTGAGCGGATTCGTTATACTACCTCGCATCCAAACGAAATGAATCAACGAATCATAGACTGTTATGGTAAGTTGCCAAAATTGGTATCGCATTTGCATTTGCCGGCACAAAGCGGCTCTGATCGTATCTTGGCGGGGATGAAGCGTGGTTATACTTCGCTAGAATACAAATCAGTAATTCGTAAAATTCGCGCTCTACGTCCGGATATTTCTTTTTCTTCTGATTTTATTGTTGGTTTTCCAGGTGAAACTGAAGAAGATTTTGAAAAAACCATGAAGTTGATTGAAGATGTATTTTATGATGTTAGCTTTAGCTT
>JBDHRI010000030.1:0-16570 GCA_039807465.1 Burkholderiales bacterium
ATCCTATCCGGACTTAGTGCGTTTGATTTTATTGCTCGAGCATGGTTTTCTATGCTTTTCGGTGGGATTGAATTAATTATACTTATCTATATAGACTACAAGGCAGATGAAAAACTAGCCCAAAAATTATTTTGGTTATTTCTATTTGCATTAATAACTTTTTGGGGTGGGCTTAGTGCTATAAATGATAGTTCTCATACTCTAGGACATACAATTTATTTATTAATTAACTTATTTTTGCTGGTGATTGCTGTTATTTTGCAAAGAAGATTTTTTGCTGTTTTAGGGGCTATTGGTGTTTTTTGGTATGTTGCTGACCTATCTCCAAATAGTATTTGGTTTTCGCTTATTCTGGTTGCTACAGGTTTTTTAATAATGTTAGTTGCGTATTACTGGAGCAAAATCGAGGGCAAGTTGGTTAATAATTATAGAGGCTTACTCCCAGAAAGATTACGGGCACCTGATTGAAAACATAATTAGTCGCTCTTTGCTCGGATAGTATATAATTTGGGATATTAATTTAAATAACTATTCACAATGAATTACAATAAAATAGAATTTGACCGTAAGCTAATTGAAAATTGTCAGACTAATGCACCGCGTTATACCTCTTATCCCACTGCAGATAGGTTTTCGTTTGATTTTAATCGTGAAACTCAGCTAGAGCAATTAAAGAAAGTTTTTACCCCTGATTTTAATCAGGCGATTTCTTTATATATACACATACCATTTTGTAATACTCTCTGCCTTTATTGTGGCTGTAACAAGATAATTACCAATAATCGAAATCAGATTACTATTTATCTGGAATACTTGGCAAAGGAATTTGCTTTATACGGGCAATTACTAAATGGAAGAAAACTGCCTGTTATTCAATTACATTTTGGTGGTGGGTCTCCATCATGGCTTTCAATAAATGAAGTTGAAACAATAATGCAACTTGTTCATCAGCATTTTGATCTGGATAATGTTTCGGAAATTGCAATGGAACTTGATCCAAGACATGTGACAGATGAATTTGTTGATGCATTGTATGGCATGGGGTTTAATCGGGTTTCTCTTGGAGTGCAGGATCTGGATTATAAAGTACAGAAAGCAGTTAATCGAGTTCAACCACTTGAGGATACTTTAAGAGTACTTAATAAAGCCAATCAACTTGGCTTTAAGTCAACTAGCATTGATCTTATTTATGGCTTACCTTTACAAACGGTAACGGGCTTTGCCAAAACTATTGATACCGTTATAAAAGAAATAAGACCAGCTAGGATTGCCTTATTTAACTATGCGCATATTCCTCAATTATTTATGTCACAAACCCGAATCAAAGAAGAAGATTTACCCTCTAGTGAAGAAAAACTCACAATTTTGCAGGAGAGTGTCGAGAAACTAGCTGCTGCCGGGTATAAATTTATTGGTATGGATCACTTTGCTTTACCGGATGATGAGTTAGCTATTGCACTTGAAAATGGTAGTTTACAACGGAATTTTCAGGGGTATTCGACTTTTGCAGATACACATATGCTATCATTTGGTGTTTCATCGATAGGCTTTATTGGTAATAGTTACTACCAGAATGTAAAAGATCTGGATAGTTATTATCTAAGCTTAGATAATCGTCAGCTGCCAGTTTTACGTGGGTTATTACTTGATGATGATGATATTATTCGCCGTTATATAATTCAGCAAATTATGTGTCAATTTAGTATTGAATTTGCTGATGTCAAATCACAGTTTGCGGTAGAATTTTCCGATTATTTTGCTAATGAGATTCCTGAACTTGAGAAAGTAAGTGAGCTGGGGCTAATTGAGATTGATACTAACGGTTTTAATGTTACTAATAAAGGTAGATTCCTGATTCGCAATGTTGCGATGATTTTCGATAAGTACTTACGCCAAAAGCGCGACCAGAGTCGCTATTCAAAAGTTATCTAATTTAATCTGGCTTGCCAGTTTCTATTGCAAGGTAATGAGGTTTACTACTTTATACTGGCAAGGCAAATTTTAGCAACTAGATTTTTTCAAAAACCAGATCCCATACTCCATGCCCGAGGTTTATTCCTCGATTTTCAAATTTGGTAAGTGGGCGATACTCTGGTCGGTCAATATAATCTCCACTAGGGGAACTATTTTTTAACAGTTTCTGTCGGTTTAAGATTTCAAGCATCCACACTGCATAATCTTCCCAGTCGGTAGCTAGATGTATGTATCCACCAGTATGCAATTTTTGTGCTAATAATTCAACAAAATGATTTTGGATTATTCTTCGCTTATGATGGCGTTTTTTATGCCAAGGATCTGGGAAAAATATATGAAAGCCATGAATTGAATTATCTGGAATCATATTTTTGATTACTTCAACAGCATCATGACGAATAACGCGTAGATTTTTTACTGAGTGTTCTTCTAGCTGCATTAATAATGCACCAACACCCGGCAGGTGTACTTCTATTCCTAGATAGTCTATATCGGGGTTATTCTTTGCAATTTGCCAGGTTGCGTGTCCCATTCCAAAGCCAATTTCAATTATTTTTTTATTATTTCTGCCAAAATAGTCATTAAGATTAACTGGTATTTGTTGGTAATCAATTCCATAAACTGGTAGGTAGCGTTCCAAGGCATTTTTCTGCCCCGGGGTAATTTTGCCCTGTCTTAGAACATAGCTTTTTATTTCCCGATGAATGGTCTCATTATTCATTAAAATTCTCTATTTCATTAGTATTTCTTTTTTTACGCCGTTTACGTTTCTTTTTCTTATTAGTTTTTTGTTCTTCATTTTTGGGGAGCTTTTCCAATAATTCAAGACGTAATTCATTTTCCTCAGCAATCAAGTATTTATCCCACCAATCGTGTGTTTCTTTATTAATTTGATGAAAATCATTGCGTAGATTAAATAAATGCAGCGCTTGTCTAAATCGGTTGTGTTTTAGCAGATGATCAATCCGCGTAATCCCCGGATATTCAAATTCAAGCTGTAATAACCAGATATCGCGCATCCCAGTATATAGATTTCGGGTTATCCCGCTATTAAATATAAGGTTTTTAGTTTTGGCTATTGCATCAATAAGCCCCTGACGGAAATGAGCGCCAATGATTTTCTCATGATCCCAGAAATGGTTTACTGTTTGCCATAAAAGTCCAGATAATATATAAATTAAGGAAACATCTTCACCATCATTTATCCGATTGTCTGTTCTTTGCATGACTTCCAATGCAAATTCATCTGGTCTTGCATGGAACATAATTTTGTCAAATAGATTAAATACACGTCTGGGTAAACCGAGTTCATGTAATTCAACTATGATTTTAACTGAACTTCCAGACATGAGTATTTTAACCATTTCTTCAAATAGTCGTCCTTTGGGTTCATTGATAAGGAGGTGTTTTACATTCCGAAAGTTTATATAGGTATTTTCATCAATTGCCAGATTTAATTTCTCAGATAACCTGATCGCTCGTAAAACCCGAACCGGGTCTTCCAAATAGCGTTCGTGGGGATTACCTATGATGCGTAATGTTCTATTTTCAATATCCTTAATCCCATCGTGATAGTCAATAACTACTTCAGCAATTGGGTCATAGTATAGTGCGTTTATCGTGAAGTCGCGGCGAAAAGCGTCTTCATTGATGGTGCCATAATTATTATCAACTAGAATTCGTCCGTGCTCACTTACAGCATGATTATGAACTTTTTTACTTCTATAGGTTGAAACCTCAATAATGTGTTTGGTAAATGTTGGATAACCATTTTTTGCACTGCGCTCAGGGTCATGACGTTCAAATATTACATGCACCAGCTTAAAGCGGCGCCCAATTATTAGTGAGTTTCTACTGAAGATCTTTCTGATTTTCTCTGGTTCAGCATCGGTTACGATATCGTAATCTTTGGGTTTCTTCCCCAATAATAAATCGCGGATGCCGCCACCAACAATATAGGCTGCAAAACCATTACTCTGTAGTTTTTCGATTACTGTTAACGCATCTTTATCGACCATCGTACGGTCAATATTGAGTTTGCTTGCAGTTACAGTTTTTTTAGCCATAAAAAGCCTTATGTAAAATACTATTATATACCGCTGTTAACTGTTTTAAATCATTAACAGTAGTTGTTTCATTAATTTGATGTGCTGTTGCATTAAGTAAACCAATTTCAATCAATTCATTGCTAACATCAATCAAAAATCTTCCATCAGAAGTTCCGCCATCAGTCTTTAATTCTGGGGTAATATTACATATTTCCTGAACTGCTTGAGTTGCTATATCGACTAGTCCGGCAACTTTTGTCAGAAATGGTTTGGCTGAATGCTTCCAGTTAATTGTATATTGTAACTGGTATTTATTTAGGATGTTTTCAGTTTGTGTTATTAAAGAATCTGCATCATGAACTGTATTATAACGGAAATTAAAATTGGTGCTTAATTGTCCTGGTATGACATTTGTTACACCCAAGCCAGCATTAAGATTCGCAAATTGAAGCGAGGTTGGTGGGAAATGCTGATTTCCTTCATCCCATTTTACTTGAATCAATTCATTAAGTGCTGCCAATGATTTGTGAATCGGGTTTATGCATAAATCAGGGTAGGCGATATGTCCCTGTTTGCCAAAAATTGTTAACTCTCCAGTCAGGGAACCTCTTCGACCAACTTTAATTGTATCACCAAATACTTTGCTACTTGTTGGTTCGCCAATTATACAGTAATCAAGCTGAATTTTTTCTTGTTGCAGTTTTTCGACGATCTTGATAGTGCCGTCAGTAGCAGGACCTTCTTCGTCAGAAGTTATAATTAACATTATTTGATAGTCTTCAGGGGATGCCTTATGGCTAAAATCAATCAGAGCCGAAAGAAATGCTGCAATAGCACCTTTCATATCCACTACACCACGACCAATGAGTTCATCATTACGTTTCTGTAGTTCAAAAGGGCTACCGTTAAGCCATTTATCATGACTACCACTAGGAACTACGTCCACGTGTCCGGCAAATGCCAGAATTTTTTTGCCTGTTCCTATTGTTGCCAATAGATTGGCGGTATCATTTGAGTCTATTCTCTGTACCTGTCCACCAATTTTTTGGATGATTTTTTCAATATAATCAATTGTTCCGGCTTGGTGTGGTGTTACCGATGGCATCTTTATGAGTTCAGCTAGTATTGCAACTGGATCTGTTAGGGGCATATTTTTTATTCTTGGCATTTATTACTAAGTTCCGATTTTAACATAAATCCACTGCTAGTCATTTTTTCAATAATTCATTACTTATATATTTAGCAACAATATCATTTTCTTTTGTTATGAAGGTATTGCCATGTAGTGAGAGATTGATTGCTGTTATTCTTTGGATTTTTATTGCTAAATGATTAAAAAAATAGTTGCATTTGCGAATCATTCTCATGTATAATTATCCCTATATAAAATACAGTTATTATGGCTATTTACTATGGATAATAAATTAATATCTCTGGCAAAACTAAAAGTAGGGATGTCTGGGGTGGTGGAAAAGATTGATGAGGCATTGTTGCCACATAATGTTGAGCTTGAAGCAGGTGAGCTTGAACGCCGATTGCTTGAAATTGGGATTATTGAGGGTGTACGCATCAAAGTGATGCATTTTGGGTTAATAAAAAAAGATCCAATCGCGCTTCAGTTAAATGATGGTGAAATAACTGTGGCAATTCGCAGGAATGAAGCAGAGATTATTTTGGTTAACCAGTTAGAAACTAAATAAAATATGAGTATAGCAGCTAATACAAATGGCGAGATAAATCTCGAGACTAGCAAACATCTGAGAATTGCGCTGGTAGGTAAACCTAACTGTGGCAAAACGGCTCTTTTTAATGCGTTAACTGGTAGTCGTCAGAAAGTGGCAAATTACTCCGGTGTTACCGTAGAGAAAAAACATGGCTACTTTAAAACTCCCAATAATACTTTGGTAACCCTGGTTGATTTACCGGGAACGTACAGTTTACGTTCGCGAAGCCCTGATGAAAGGGTTACGCGGGATGTGGTATTTAACCAGTTTAAAGAAGAAAATTCTATTGATCTGATAATGGCTGTTGTTGATGCAACCAATTTGTCTGGTAGTTTACGGCTTGTGCTTGAGCTAAAACAGACTGGGATTCCGGTCGTAATTGCCCTTAATATGATAGATCTTGCAAAGTTGCGCGGCTTTGAATATGATATCGAGAAATTATCCAGTTTATTAAATTGTCCGGTAATTCCTACTTGTGCCATAAAGAAATCCGGAGTAACTGATCTTGTTGCTGAAGTTGACCGATACAATCAACTAGAGGTTACCGCTAATAAATGGCAGGAGCCTGATCGTGAAATGGTTCGTGAGTATCATAAAGAAGTTCATTCAATAATAAAAGCAATAGAGAAACGTAAGGGCATGCCATCATTATGGTCTGCTAGGCTTGATAAACTATTTCTTCATCCTGTTTTAGGATTATTTATCCTTCTTGCAATTTTATTTTGTATGTTTCAGGCTGTATTTAGCTGGGCTACAATTCCACAAGGGTGGTTGCAGGATATGTTTGATAGTTTGCAAGCATATGTAGCAGCACTCAATCCCAATAGTTTTCTTGTTAGTTTGATTGCGAATGGAATTGTTGCGGGTGTTGGGTCAGTGATAGTGTTTCTACCGCAGATACTTACAATTTCCTTATTCATAATTTTACTTGAAGATACGGGCTATATGGCGCGTGCTGCATTTCTTATGGACAAACTGATGGGGGGGGTAGGGCTACATGGGCGTGCCTTTATTCCACTTCTTTCCAGCTTTGCCTGTGCTATTCCAGGTATTATGGCAACGAGGACAATTGAAAATCGCAAAGATAGACTCGTAACCATTCTTATTGCTCCGTTAATGACGTGTTCAGCTAGGCTTCCAGTATATACATTACTGATAAGTGCTTTTATTCCTGTTAAAACAGTGTGGGGTTTTGCAAATCTGCAAGGGTTAGTGATGTTTGCCCTTTTCGCTGCGGGGATTATTTTTGGACTGATAATGGCATTTATCTTTAAGACGTTTTTCTTCAAAGGGGATCGTCAGCCATTAATTCTTGAATTGCCGAGTTATAAGGCACCAAATTTGTATAATGTTATTCTGGAATTAATCAAGCCAGCTAAATCTTTTCTTCGTCGAGCAGGTACAATAATTTTATCCGTAATGATCATTATCTGGTTTTTGTCTTCGTTTCCATTGCCGCCAGAGCATGCAACAGGTCCGGCGATAGACTATAGCATTGCTGGTATTGTCGGTAAATTTTTGGAGCCATTATTTAGACCAATCGGGTTTAACTGGCAGATTGTTGTTGCTTTGATTCCGGGTATGGCAGCGCGTGAAGTTGCGGTGTCTGTGCTTGCAACCATATTTGCTTTAAGTGGTGCGAATGATGATGCAATTCGTGAAAGTTTAACTGTTGTATTGCAACATGCGTGGGCACTACCGACCGCATTATCGCTTATTACTTGGTATGTATTTGCTCCGCAGTGTATTTCAACACTGGCAGTTGCTAAGCGTGAGACTAATTCATGGCAGTGGCCCACAATAATGTTTATTTATCAGATGGTGCTTGCTTATTTAATGTCATTGGTAGTATTTAATTTGGCACAACACTTTATACATTAAAATCTGGAGGAAGATATGAGTAATTTAATTGATTTTTGTAGCATGGGAATAATAGTTGTTCTTGCATCAGTTTTTCTTTATAAGACTTTTAGAAAATCATCAGGTGGCTGTTCTAGCAATGGTTGCTCCAGTTGTAGTAGTGGCTGTAATGAAAATAAAGTTCGCCAGTTTAAAAGTATTCAAATAAAGAGTATAAACTAGAGCTTGTTTCAATTCGATCAAACACGCAGACCTCATGTTTTTACATGGGGTTTTTACATTAAACAATATTATATTTCCGTTTTAGCTACCCGTGTAATGTGGGCATCCTGCATCTGGTTATTTAACACGCTAATGGACAGGGTAGTATAGTATAATATTTACTGATTTCTATCAAATTACAAAGATTATTTTCAACTGTTTGGATTAAATTAAACATATGCAGCAGCAAATTAAATTAAAACCTCTTCTTTCCTTACTTTTGGGTACTGTTCTTTTATTTGCGATGATGGTTATAATCGGTAAAGTATTAATACCTTTTATTATCGCTTTAATTCTTGCATATGTTCTTGATCCAGTAGTTTCCAAACTAGAAAGTAAATTTAGAGTACGGCGCAAGTTTAGTGCGCTGTTATTTGCCTTGCTAGTGCTATTTCTATTTGTTGCGATTCCAGCATATTTGATTCCAGTACTGGTATCTCAGTTCAAGGTGGTATTACATAATGTGCCACAAATAATTGCCGTGATAAACACTAATGTCGTAGCTAAGATAAATACTCAGTTTGGTACACACATCAGCCTTGATCTGGATGATTTAAAGCAGTTGGTGATGGCAAATCAGACAAAAATCAGCAACAACCTTGATTTTGTTTCTCACCTAGCGCATAATGGGATAATTGTTATTGAAGTTATCGTGTATGTAATTCTAATTCCGTTTGCACTGTTTTATTCAATTATTAACTGGAATAATATTGTAAGGTTTTTTGATGGTTTGATACCGAGATCATTTACCGAACCTATGCACCGGTTATTTCATGATGTGGATCGGATGCTATCAGCATATTTGCGTGGACAAATGCTAGTTATGGTAATTATGGCTTCATACTATGCAATTGGTTTAAATATTGTTGGATTGCCATCGGGTACAGCTATCGGAATAATCACTGGGTTACTAGTATTTATTCCTTATTTGGGTATTCTCTCCGGGCTTTTATTTGCAATTACGATTGGGCTTTCGCAGTTTTCTGGCTCAGGCAATTTACTGGCAATTTTTATTGTTTTTGCTATTGGACATGTACTAGAAGGCGGATTAGTTACACCATTTATGGTTGGTGGTAGAATTGGACTAAACCCGGTTATGATTATCATGGCATTGATGGTCTTTGGTAAGGTCTTTGGTATCGTTGGTGTATTACTGGCATTACCATTGTCAACAATAGCGGTTGTATTATTGCGTCATGCCAAACAGTATTATCAGAATACACATTATTATAAAGATGTTAATTGATGGCAGATCAGCAGCTACTTGATTTATTCAACCAAGAACCTGATTTCTCAAATTTTATTGCCGCTGGTAACGAAATCATTGTTAGCGGATTACAGAATTTTGCGACCCAGTTTACTCATATTTATGGTGCGCACCTAGCAGGTAAAACCCATTTATTAAAAGCTTGGGCTAATTTGGCTGAAGCAAAGGGGAAGTCTTCGGTTTATATTGATGCTACCGAATTGGATAATGATTTTCTTGATGCTGTAAAATCCGGGTTATACCGTTTTATTGCTATAGACAATATTGATCTTGCTTCAGAAGATGGACAGATTGTGATTTTTGATATTTTCAATTATATTCGTTTAAATCATGGGGATAATTATTTGCTAACTAGTGCGAGTAATAATCTGGTAACCGCGGGTATTAGAGAAGATCTGAAAACTAGAATCTATTCCGGAATGGTCTTTAATCTGAAAAGCCTTACTGATGAAGAATTAATGAATGCCTTACTGATTTACACTAAAAGAGAAGGCATTAAATTGGGTGAAGGCGAATTAAATTATCTTCTAAAAAATTATACCCGAAATTTGGGTTTATTAATTGCATTGATAAATAAAGTTAGCCAGATAGCTCTGGTTGAAAAGAAAAATATCACGATCCCGCTATTAAAAAGCTGTATGGTGGAGTAATTAGGTTACCAAACTTCATTTTAAAAGAGAAGTCAAAATGAAAAAATTATCTGATTTTAATCGCATTAAATTACTGCCAATTGTTACACCGATTCAACCTTTAGCTAGGTTGAGTGATTATCTGGGTGGTCCACAGATATATGTAAAACGGGATGATCTGAATTTTATCGGTGAAGGTGGGAATAAACTACGCAAGCTGGAGTTCCATATTGGGGAAGCTAAAGCGCGTGGTGCAAATGTAATTATTGCAACTGGTGCGCTACAATCGAACCTAGCGCGGGTAACTGCGGCAGTCGCATTGAGTCATGGTTTTAATTGTGAGCTGATTTTGAAAAGCAAGGTCAGACGCTATGATGATGATTATCAGAATAATGGTAATGTGTTACTTGATAAAATTCTGGATGTTAGAACTTACAATGTCTCTTCCGATGCGGATATGTTAAAGACGGTAAGACGGCTTGAAGATAAACTACGTGACGCTGGCAAAAAGCCGTATATTATTCCGTTTGGTGCTTCAGATGCTTTGGGTTCATTGGGTTATGTCAGCTGTGCTAGTGAAATTGCCGATCAGATGCGAGAAATGGATTTACGTTTTGATTATGTGGTATTGCCAAATGGTAGCTCTGGCACTCATGCCGGATTATTAGCTGGATTCAAGGCGCTTGATGTTGATATAGATATCAAAGGTTATTCGGTTCTTGATAATGATAGTGTGACTGCTGATAATACTCTTGAACTTGCTCGTGATACTTTAAAACTACTTGATAGTCGAGCTAAAATTGGTAGTAGTGATGTGATAGTTGATGATCGTTGTCTTGGTGATGGTTATGGAATTCCTACGCGCAGAATGATTGAGACGGTTCGTCTGGTCGCTGAAAAAGAAGGTTTATTTCTTGATCCTGTTTATGGTGGTAAGGCTTTTGCTGGATTAATCAGCGGTATAAAAATGGGTAAATATCGCCGGAATCAGAAAATTCTCTATCTTATGACTGGTGGTGTTCCTGGGCTATACGCCTACCGCAAAGAATTTTATTCTGGTAGTCATTAGTATGTTTAATCCGAGTGTCCAGGATGTACGCAATTTTTTCTTTGATGTTTACCGTAAAGGGACAAATCAGGAAAATTTGACACCTCTTGAGAAAATTGCTTTTAGTGTAGTTTACGAACATCCTGAGTATAATGCTATTCTTTCTGATCGTGAAAAATACCTTGAATTTAACTGGTCGCCAGAAGCTGGTGAAACTAACCCCTTTCTTCATCTGAGTATGCATGTTTCCATTCAGGAGCAGCTTTCAATCAATCAGCCATTTGGTGTTAAAGAATTATATCATGATTTGTGTGAAAAATATCAGGATAGACATCAGGCTGAGCATGAAGTTATGGATTGTTTAGCAGAGATGATCTGGCAGGCACAATATAGCCATCAACAGCCGAATCCTGAAATTTATCTGGGATGTTTACGCAAAAAGCTTGGAAAGGAATAAAGAATAATATGGTAGATGCAATGTATCAAAGTAAGATAATCAGTGGTAAAGAACTTTCTAGCCAGATTCTTGATGCGATTAGTGACGATGTTGAAGATTTACAGATTAATCAATTACGAACTCCTTGTTTAGCTGTAGTTTTGGTGGGTAATGATCCAGCTTCGCAAGTGTATGTTAAGAATAAAAAGAATGCCTGCCAAAAGGTCGGGATAAAGTCGCTCGAATTTGTGTTACCTGAATCAACCACGCAAGAAGAATTAAGTACACTGATAAAAGATCTTAATGCTGATTTTATGGTTGATGGAATACTGGTTCAATTACCATTGCCAGCCCATTTGGATAGTAAACTAGTTATTGACACTATCTTACCGAATAAGGACGTTGATGGTTTCCATCGTTACAATATGGGATCGCTTGCTTTACGTGATCCAAATATTTGCCCGTGCACTCCACATGGAGTTATGTATATGCTTGATAATATAAAAGTAAATTATCATGGTAAGCATGCAGTTATTTTGGGTACTTCTAATATTGTCGGGCGCCCGATGGCGCTTGAACTGATGAATCGTGGTACGACTGTTACTATGTGTAATAGCAAAACTCGGAATGTAGAAGAAATTATTGCTTCGGCAGATATTTTGGTCGCAGCAATCGGTAATCCCAATTTTGTTCAGGCAAAATGGTTAAAGCCTGATGCAATAGTAATTGATGTAGGCATAAATCGCCTTGAAAATGGTAAATTATGTGGTGATGTTGATTTTAATGATGCATTACCAAAAGTAAAATATATTACTCCGGTACCTGGTGGCGTTGGTCCGATGACGATTGCGATGTTATTAAAAAATACCATGCGCTGTTATAAACTAAATACTAGTAAAGAGAATCTGCATGTCTAAACACATACCGGAAGCACACGACATTGTCGTAGTGTTATTAAAACATAAGAGCCTGTCGATTCACGAACTTATGTACCACCTCGCGGTAGATAAGAAAGAAGAGCAGGAATTTAAAAAACTGCTAAAAAAAATGGTGGCGAGTAAGGAAATAAAAATCAGTACGGATCACTTAGTTACACTTGCTAAACCAAATCGACTATGTATTTATCATGCCAATAAGGATGCCAGAGGTGGTACCGCCGTTGACCCGCATAGTAAACAGGTATATTTTATTCATCCTGGGCATGAAAATTTTGCTATTGATGGCGACGAAGTAACTGTTGCGCCATGCGGTGTAGATAAGGAAGGGCGTCCATTAGCCGAAGTCAAAGAAATAATTAAGCATAAACTGACTAATCTGGTCGGACGGGTTGAGCAATATAAGGATAAGTACTATCTTATCAGCGATAACCAAAAACTGGGTAATTATCCGGTGGTTATTGAAACAACTAGTCAAATTCCTGATCTTGATAGTATCTATAGCGTTGCTATTGCCAGTTATCCTAATATAAAAGAAGCGTACTTTCGGGTAAATATTGTAGCTAATCTCGGACATGCTGGGGATGATGAGGTTTTTGTCAATCGAGTATTAATTGAATCTGGTGCTCCAATTGAGTTTAGCGAAGAAGCCTTAAAATATGTAGAGAAAATCCCAGATAGTATCAATGAAAAGGATATCGATGGGCGTGAAGATATTCGCCACTTGCCATTTGTTACTATCGATGGGGAAGATGCGCGCGATTTTGATGATGCTGTATTTTGTGAAACAAACCCAGATGGTAGCTATACCTTATCGGTAGCTATTGCTGATGTTGCGCATTATGTCAAACATAATTCAGCTCTTGATATTGATGCATACGCTAGAAGCACTTCAATCTATTTTCCACGCCGGGTAGTACCGATGCTACCGGAAAAACTCTCCAATGGGCTTTGCTCACTTAATCCAAATGTTGATCGGTTGGTAATGGTTTGCCATATGGATATCAGTGCTGAAGGGGAGATAACCGATTATGCGGTTGATAATGCGGTAATTCATTCCCATTATCGTCTGACTTATAATATGGTTCAAGAATGGCTCGAAAATCGTGACCGCATCCCACATGATATTAGTGATAGTTTGATTAGCCTATATAATGTATATAAAGCTTTGCTGCGTGCCAGACAAAAGCGTGGAGCAATAGATTTTGACAGTACAGAACCATATTTTGAATTTGATAATGATGGTAATGTAACGGGCTTAAAACCACGTAGTCGGCTTGATTCACATCGTTTAATTGAAGAGTGTATGCTTGCGGCCAATGTTTCGGTTGCCGCGTTTTTAAATAGTCATGAACATATAACTATTTACCGTAACCACGATAGACCAAGTGAAAAAAAATTTAGTGCTCTAAAATCCTACCTTGATTCAGTGGCGATTCCTTTTGATGTTACGCAGGAAAGTGTTACTCCGAAAGACTACGCAAGACTGGTAGAGCGGGTTAAGTCATTGCCAAATACTGGAATTATTCAGCAAACAATTTTACGTTCTATGCAGCTGGCTGAATATTCACCAAAAAATATTGGGCATTTTGGACTTGCATATGAACGTTATCTGCACTTTACCTCACCAATTCGTCGTTACCCAGATTTACTGGTGCATCGTGCATGTAAGGCAGTTATCAATAAGAAAACCTATGCATATCTTGAGTCAGCTGAGCAGATGGGGCAGGAAACTTCATTTTGCGAACGTAGGGCTGAGGAAATGGAGCGTAAGGTAGATTCATACTATAAATGTAAGTATGCTCAAAATCATGTTGGCGATAGCTTCCCCGGCATTGTCACCAGTGTTGTTAGCTTTGGACTATTTGTTTCAATTCCGGAGTTATTGATCGATGGATTGGTTCATGTTACCGAACTTGGTGGTGATTATTATGTTTTTGATGAGAAAAAACATTGGCTGGTTGGTAAAAATAGTGGCTTTAAATATACTGCGGGTCAGGAACTGGAAGTAACGATTGCTAATGTTGATATGGATAAATTATTTATTGATCTGGAATTAACTGATACCCCGGATAAACTGTAACTCTGGAGCTTTGATAGATGGCAACCCGCAAAAAAAAACAGGTACCGCAGCCGTTTCCGATTACCAAGCTATTTCTTTTTTTGATAGTTGTAATAATTATTTATCTTGGCTATCTGGTTTATTATCCGAATAAATTACCAGGTAATGCACCATATCAGTTAATTATTGACAAAAATGAGTCTATCCGAAGTGTTGCGAAAAAGCTTGATGAAAGTGGAATTGTTAGTTCACCACGTTTGATGGTGGCTCTAACGAGACTAATGGATAAAGATAAAAAAGTTACAGCTGGGCTATATCTCATCAAACAGCCAATGTCGTTACTTGAATTAATCCGCCGAATTACCAATGGCAAACCGGATGAAATTAGTATCACGCTTCTTGAAGGGTGGAATTTTCGTCAGATTAGAGCATATCTTAACCAGCAGCCACACCTCTTACATATGACCGAGAGTATGAGTGAAGATCAGATTCGTGATGCGTTGAAGATCCCATATTCGCGGATGGAAGGTTTACTCTATCCTTCAACTTACTTTATCGCGCCAAATCAGCCTGATCTAGAAGTTATGCGGATATCCTATCGCCTGATGCAAAATAAACTTGCCGACTTGTGGGTAAATAAAAACCAAAATGCTACTAACTATCAGGATCCATATCAATTACTGGTAATGGCAAGTTTGATTCAGAAAGAAACTTCTGATAAACAAGATATGTATCAGATTTCAACGGTATTCAATAATCGCTTACGTACCAATATGCGTTTACAAGATGATCCAGCAGTGTTTTATGGATTAAACAATAAAGCAACCATTACTCGTGCGGATTTCAAGATTGATACTCCTTATAATACTTATTTACATAATGGTTTGCCACCTACACCAATATGTACTCCATCACAAAATGCCTTAAATGCGGCAGCGAATCCGGGTGATGATTATAAATTACTCTACTTTGTGGCAATTGGTAATGGTAAGACTAAATTTTCATATACCTATGGTGAACACTCAGATGCGGTTAATCAGTATCTGAAAAAACCTGAACCAGTGAAAAGCACTAAGAAATAATATTAATAGTTAGATAATAGGAGGGGGCGGACAATGGCTGTACCTGGTTTCCAAGATTTAATGCTTCCATTTTTACAAATATGTAGTGACGGAAAAGAGCGAACAGTTTTAGAAATTGGTGAGATTATTGCTGATAATCTAAAATTGTCTGAAGAAGATAAACAAGAAACAATGTCTTCAGGGCAAACAAAATTATATAATAGAGTCGCTTGGGTCAAAACCTATTTTGGAAAATCAGGTTTATTACTTTTTCCATCTAGGGGGAAATTTAAAATAACTCAAAGAGGCTTAGATTTATTAGCAACTAGACCATTGTCAATTAATATAAAAACATTGAGCCAATATCCTGAGTTCCTTGAGTTTCAAAACAAAAGTAATAAATTAAGCGATAGTGCCCAAGAATTTAATGGCGATAAGAGTATTACAACTCCGGAAGAGAGCCTGGAAAATTCATATCAAACTCTACGCGAAGAGTTATCTAATAATTTGCTTGAAACAATCCTAAAAAATCCGCCAAGTTTTTTTGAACAATTGGTTGTTGATCTATTAATTGCTATGGGCTATGGTGGTTCAAGAATTGATGCTGGGCAAGCGTTGGGTAAAACTGGCGATGGGGGTATTGATGGTATTATAAAAGAAGATAAACTTGGATTGGATATTATCTATCTTCAAGCCAAGAGATACTCTATTGATAATAAAGTTCCATCACGAGAAATTAGAGATTTTACCGGAAGTTTGGAGGGGCATGGTGCACAGAAAGGTGTATTTATAACTACTTCTGGATTTACACAAGATGGAATTGATTTTGTGAGAAGACTCCAACAAAAGAAAATTATTTTAATTGATGGCAAAAAACTTACGCAATTAATGATTGATTTTGATATTGGTGTTTCTACAGTCGCTACTTATACAGTAAAAAAAGTTAACATGGACTATTTTGACATTGAGTAGTCTGAAAATAGTATTTTATGGGACTACATGAATATGAAGCGTGGAACATTTATTTCAGTAGAAGGTATTGATGGGGCAGGTAAATCAACCCATGTTGAATTTATCCGTGATTATATCAAAGCACACGGTAAAGAAGTAATAATCACTCGTGAGCCGGGGGGTACTGTTCTTGGTGAGAAGATTCGCGAACTATTATTAACTAGCGAGCATATGCATCATAATACTGAGTTATTACTTTATTTTGCGTCGCGGCAAGAGTTAATTCGGCAGGTGATTGTGCCTAATCTTGATGC
>JBDHRI010000166.1:0-3443 GCA_039807465.1 Burkholderiales bacterium
ATTACCAACCGTAAACTGGATACTATTTACAGCCCGATAATCGCTGGCTTGTGTTGGCGTAAAACTAATTTTAATATTACATGACTGATTAGCTTTTATATACATACAACCATTATTGCCAGACTCAGTTAAAACCGTGAAAGCTGAACTAGGCACAGCTACCGAAATATTATACTGGGTAAATGAAGGTGCGGCGTTAGTAACAATGGTATTAGTAAATGTCATTGTTGCAGATTCGCCAATTTTTGCCATATATATCGGAGGATTTACACTAGTTGTAACTTGGAGGTATTGATATGTAGAAGAACTTGAACCAGAATTACAGCCTGCTATTATAAGTGCTAATAACCCAATTCCTACTAAAGATACAGTTTTTTGCGCTAACATTTGCTTCCCTAAAATAATTGTAACGGACATATGACAAAACCAAATAATAAACCAGAATAGCAGTTCTTGTCAATTGAAAGCGTGGATTATTAACTGCTACTACTCACAAATTTTTAACCACAATATTAGAGCTTGTTTATTAAATCAATAAATTCAGATTAATTATGCAAAACGCCATAGACTAATTATAAAAAGAAGAAAACTAATCATAGGAAAAAACAGCAATTTGGCATATAAATTACTGGCAAAATTAATCCACGGAAATTTCTTTGTCGCAAACAAAAATGCATTGATTGGTATTAGCGGCACCACGATATACATCATAAGATAGAAGTATTCAATATACATAATGGCTGAAGTAATTTTATTCCGCAAGCTAACGTGAGTGAAAACAATGGTAAAGAGCATTCCACTACTTGCACTTAAAATACTATTCACTTTAAATTCGATTGACTTATTGCCCTTTTTACTTATCGTGAGCATAGTTACAAAAAGAATCATTATGATTACCATCGGTGGAATCACGGTGGTAATCACAGCATCACCAAAAGTTGCTCCGATCAGGATATTAAAAGTTAACGCTGGCAAATCAATGGCTGAATATGAATTAACATTATTTACCATACGTGATGAATCATCCTGATAATTAAAATAGCTACCACGAATATACCAGCCAGGAATAATCAGATTACGTGCGACACCATTAGCCGCATTGATATCAGTTAATCCATTATAGTATGAAAAATCAGGCGTAAATAATAGATTTTTATGTTGATTAACCGGGCTAACTGCGATCCAAATGCTACCATGATTAAAAGGATAATGTGAATAATCAAAGTTTTCCCGAATCTTTACCTGAAATGACCAGGTTACATGATCATAACGATTTGTTTTTTGTACCCCGGTTTGGGTAATTTTAGCATCAAACCCATCATTAAATTTCACTCCCCACGCATCTTCGTTATTTTTGGGATAACGTTGCATTATATGCCCAGAAAGCTGAATGTTATATGAATTAAGAAATTCGGCTGAATCAATAATAATCGCAGTGGGGATTTTTACGATTGATTCCGTCCGCTTTAACTGACTAGCGGCATCGTATTGCTGGATATAGCTATCAAGTATGGTCTGATTGATTATCGCTTTTGAAGTATCCCGGTAGTACAAGTGATTGGAAATTTTCCAGACATAAACTATTCCACAAACAAGTATCAGGCTAACAAGGGCAGATAATTGCCAAAGCGTTTTGAATGTTCTTTTTTTGCGCATCCGGTACAAATTTACCAAAATCACCAGTAATAGTAGCGATATCACCCAGAAACCAATATTTAGCATGGTTAATGAATTATCCGACTCACGGTTTAAACTACCAAGCTGCCGGGTAGTATAATCAGCAAAAATGGTCCACGGCATCTTTTTTAATGATTGATAAAGGATAAGGTGCTTTTCTGAATTATCAGATAATGCCAGACTACAAACTTTATCACAGGGGGCTTTATTTATATACTGATACGTCTGTGCTTCAATAGAGTTTTTATTTGTCATTTTGCTCAAAGATATCTGATTTAATACCTTATCGGTATCATCCGTGTATATATACGCTCCATCATCACGGCTGATAATTGAAGTATATTTTTGTCCGATATTTTGCGATACGATACTATCAATAAATTGTGAGTCAAAATCAACTACCAGCACGGCAATTATATTTTTATGTGCAAGATCATAGACTGGTGCCGAATAACTAAAAATAAACTCCCGTAAGGAATTATCATAGTATGATCTGGACCATTGTGGTTTCTGGTTTTTGAGTACATCATTGAACCAAACATTTTCCTGAGTATTTAATGCGTAATTATTAGAATCCTCTTGTGACTCAAACCTTGTAGTAAGATTTAACCAATAAGTCCGATGGAAATGCTTACGCCCACCACTCCTTAATTTCGGAACTTCTGCAATTCCAACACCGACTACCCCATAGTTTAACCATAATTTTTCATTACTTAATTCAGATTCGAATTCTGGCATAGAAATCTTGCCTGCGCTTAATAATGTGGCATAACTATCCAGCTTGTCTGCCATCAAACCAAGTTTCTTGTCTAACTTATCAGTCGTAGTTGCCAAAAAAAGTTTCTGATTAGAAATGGTTGTCAGCATCCGTTTATCATCATTCTGCTTTAAGCGGATTTGCGTGTAAATTAACCCCATAAGGCTAATTAAAAATAAAGCAATAATACACGATATTAATCTTTTATTTGTTTGATTCTGACTCATTGAAAACCGACTTCACCACAAAATTGCATTTAAGCAACAAAATTAAACTACACAAAACCACAACTGTAACAAAAAAACCTGCCAAACACCTTCGTTTTGCACGCAAAAATTACACAATATGTAACAAAATAACCACATACCCGATAAATTAACTAAGGCATTATAATGAAAAAAAGCGTACTATTTATACTCTCTACGAGCATCCTATTTGCAGGTTGCAACTCAGGAACTACAGTTAATAATAATGCAGCACCAGCATGTACTATCCCTGCATTTAACAAGCAAACTGCGGAACAAATGCTTACCAATTGGGGGAACGGATTACAATTATATAGCGTAAATACTATTCCTGATGTATATCTCGGCGCTAGGTGTTTTACAATGACTTATTATACACCAGATGCAATATTACAACCGACCGTTAGTCCGGTACAGAGAGAAGGTACCCAAGAAATTTACAATTATTTCACCCATTTCTTGGTTACAAATCCGATTATGAGCATTCCATCACCAGAATCTAATGTAGCAATGGATCTGGGCTGCGGTTATGGTGGCTATGCTGGTTATTATGATTTCTTGCAATATGCAGGAACAGATAAACAAAAAACAACCAATGCCAGATTTACTTTTATCTATAAATATATGGAAACAAGCTTCACATCAAGCTTTATGGTTGAATCTGGTTCACAGGTGGGACAAACCATAACGCAGACCAATCAGCCTGGCTGGTACATCTATCAGCAACAGTCATCCGCTTTACCAATTGAATAGGCGGGTTATTT
>JBDHRI010000167.1:0-3443 GCA_039807465.1 Burkholderiales bacterium
TTTTTCTTCAAAACCTCATTCAGGTTTTGCCAGCTTCGCAGAACTCACCTATACTTAGTACTTGTAGTAAGTGTTAGTGAGCTAGCTCACTAACACTTAACTGAAGTTTAAGTTTATCGTGAGCCGACAAGTCGGAGAAAGGCATTCACCTGTGTCCAAATTCGTAGCTATCCATTTATCAGCCAAGTATGATAATGGACGCTCTATTTCCCCCGGTGGAGCAGTTATCCATAGTGAACGAAGCCGAGTTATTGATTATTTGGTAACAGAACCAAATACCATAACCAGATACCGCTATGGATTAGAAGAAATTGATAAATCTGATAATGCTGCTATTTATGGTTACTTCTCTACCTTGAGAAAAGAAATAGAGGCTGATTATTCAGATTATCATAAGAAAAAGATGCAGGCTAAGACCGAATTATTCTATGAAGGAATAATTGCATTTGGGCGCGAACAGTTTGAAGCAGTAAATGATCCTCAATTAATCTTTGAATCATGCATGAACTATTGTGAGCTACTGGAAAAGAAAACTGGCGCTATAGTAGTCATGGGTAGCCTACATATGGATGAGGGGCATATAGACATCGATGATCAATTACAAAAAAACTATCACTTTCATTTATTACTGGTAAATTATAATCCTGAGATTCATAGAACTGCATTACGTAACGCCAAAATACAGGTAGAAGAAATTGATAAAGAAACTAAACAGCCAACCGGAAAGCTTGTTGATAAACTTTATCGTTTTAAACATATGCAGGATGATCTAGCTGCTCATTTTAATAGTCTTGGTTTTGAGCGGGGTATAGATTATGCTAAGTCTAATCTAGAACCACCCAAAAACATAAACCATCGTAGTTACAGAAAAATGAAGATTGAAGAGCAGGAAAAGACTAAACAGCTATGTATTGACATTGAAACCCAGCTAAAACCATTAGAAGAGCTGGCTAATGAAATACAGCTAACAGAGGATTTACCCGCCGTAGAGACTTATAGCCAATTAACTGAAGTAATTACTGATCATTTATCACAAAAAGACAAGATTATCAATGAGTTTCAGGAGAGATTAGAAAGTATCATTGAACCTGACTTATTAAAAGCCTTTTACAATCAAACCAGAAATGAATTAAAAGCAACCAAAGAAGCCAAACAATCAGATTATAGCCAGCTAAAGCAGGAATATGAAGCAGCAGCATCCAAACTCAAAAACCTATCAAATCAGATTATAAAATCCACTAATCAAATTGATGAATTAAAGCAGAAACTAGCCAATTCAGAAGATGAAATCACTGAGCTAGCCAAAATTAAAGATTACCTGCAAGAAAAAGTATTAGCTGATGTAATTGGCAAAGCAAACGAAAATAGCTCTGATCATGAAATAAATGAAACTGCTATAAATATTGATTCGTTTACAGAAACAATAAGTAAACTCAGTCCTAAAAAACTCATTGAGTATGATAATAACCTTCAAGAAGAACAGAATAATATCATTTACAATCAGCAGGAGCAAATCAAGAAGCAGGAATCAGCTATTATTACCAATCAAACCAAGCTAGAGATAGTCACTCAAGAAAATCAGAGTTTAAAATCAGCGATAGAAGAGTTTGAATTACACTTTTATGATAAAGAGTGCATAAATCATGAATTAACTCACTCAGAGCGATTAAAAGCCATTGTAGAGCCACTAAAAGATGCCGTAGCCCTTCAACAGAATGTCGAAATGTTTCTGGATAGCCAGCAATTAGAAAATGATACCCCTGAAAAAAGTATCAATGAACGCTTTAATCTCTTTAAAGCTGCATTTAATACAATCAATACACTGAAAGATATTGCCATTGATTTTATTGGAAGAGTTGCCAAGTGGCTGAATATATCAATCCCTGAGCAAGTTAAACACCCTGATCAGCTAGAAGAGAATGTCGAGGCTGTTAGTCATGAATTGGAGGCTTTGAAACAAGCTTCAAAGCCTCCGCAGATGCAGTATAAAGAGCCTGATATTCCCTTCAGGTAAACTAAATCTAATCATTGCTTTGCTAACAAAACCCGCCATGCCCGTAGCCAGCGCAAATACATATTAAATCAAGCAATTGCAATATAGTTAAGCTAACTATAATACTCTCAAATATGGTAAAATCGAAAAAATATTTGCTACAGGATTATGTTTAAATGTCGGAAGAACAAAAACGGATTTTAGAACAACAACTATGGAATATTGCCAATACATTACGCGGTAAAATGAATGCCGATGAATTTCGTGATTATATTCTCGGATTTATTTTTTACAAATATCTTTCTGAAAAAATGTATCTTTATGCCAATGAGCTACTAAGCGAAGATAATATTGAGTATAACTCAATTGATGAAAATACCACCGAAGGAAATCAATACCTTGCTATTATTAAGGATCAATCAATTGAAGCGCTAGGATATTTTCTAAAACCTAGTGAACTTTTTGGCTCTATTGCACAAAAAGGCAGACGAGTAGCTGAAGAAGATAGCAATGACGAAACAACGGATAACTTTATCCTTGATGATTTAACACGAATTTTAAACAATATTCAACAAACTACGCTTGGTACAGCCAGCGAAGATGATTTTGATAATTTATTTGAAGATTTAGACTTAAACTCTACCAAACTTGGTAGGACAGTTAAAGAGCGCAATAAACTAATCTCCAAAGTTTTAGCCCATTTGAATAATATTGATTTTAATCTTTGTGATACCAAAGCCGATGTATTAGGTGATGCTTATGAGTATTTGATTGCTCAATTTGCCAGTGGTGCAGGTAAAAAAGCTGGTGAATTTTATACCCCACAACAGGTATCAACTATACTAGCCAAATTAGTAACAGTACGTAAATCGCGTTTAAAATCTGTCTATGACCCTACTTGCGGATCTGGATCGTTATTACTTCGTGTAAAACGCGAAGTCGGGGATGTTAGCGAGTTCTTCGGACAGGAACAGAATCGTACCACCTATAACTTATGCCGTATGAATATGATTTTACATGGTGTACATTACTCACAGTTTGATATTAAGCAAGAAGATACACTTGAACATCCGCAACATCTAGAGCAACGTTTTGAAGCCGTAGTTGCTAACCCACCTTTTTCAGCGCATTGGAGCGCCAGCCAGATTCATATGAGCGATGAGCGCTTTAGTCAATATGGTAAACTTGCCCCAACCACTAAAGCAGATTTTGCCTTTGTACAACATATGATCCATCAACTAGCTGATAATGGTACGATGGCGGTCGTATTACCACATGGCGTGTTATTTCGTGGTGCAGCTGAAGGTCATATTCGCAAATACTTGATTGAAGAAAAAAACTATCTTGATGCAGTAATTGGTTTACCTGCCAATATTTTTTATGGTACTTCAATTCCTACTTGTATTTTAGTATTTAAAAAGTGCCGTGAAGACAGCGAGCACATCATCTT
>JBDHRI010000031.1:0-16551 GCA_039807465.1 Burkholderiales bacterium
TAGCGGAAGAAATCTTTATTCGGCGTAAACCAAAGACTTACTAGAGATAGATAGCTGAAAGTAATAATAATTATTGATGGAATATACAGATTACCTGATTTACTAATCAGATAAGTTGATAGAAACACTCCTAAACCGCTAAAAAAGCCAAAAGTAAGATTATAAATAATGCTAATTGAGCCAAATTTATACTTTACTTCAAAAATACTATCAAGAACGGTCAGGATTTTTGAGAGCATTAGTCCAACAAAAAGCATACAAATCGACTCAAAAATCAAAATCTGGATATAATCATTCTTAATATAAGCCTTAAATAAAAAATACAAAATAATCTTGATTAATAAGCCAAGTACTATGTGTAATCTGCGCCCCAATTTCTGATGAAAAATAGCTCCGAGAACTAATCCAGCAATAGAAAATAAGAAAATAACAACCTGCAAATTAAAAACACTACTCTCCGAGTAGTTAAGATAGCGAACTAGATAAAAAGGCATTACTGTTGAAAAAAAAGCGTTTAGGCTTGTCACAAAAGTCAGAAAACAGGTAAATCTGATGATCGTCCAGAAATTATTCTGGATACAAACCATTGAACTAGCTGCTTCATATAGAATCATTTTTTCTTTTGTATTTGATATATCTCTAGACATTTGCAAATAAAAATAAAGCGCAAAAATACAAAAAATTAGTGGCATTAAAGAGATTATTACTTTATACACTGGGTTATTAACATCAGCAAGAGTAAGTTTCGTAAACGCAGCACCAAAATAAACGGCAATAAAATAACAGTTGCCAACAAATACTTTACGAGCAGGTGAAAGTCTGTCCTTATCTAGGATTCGAACTATTGCTTCAGGATAAATCGCACCAAGAAAAATCCCAATCAAAACACAATTAAAAATCAAGGTGATAATGGCATAGTTAATCGGAAAATAGCCAACAAAATTAATCACGGCGATATTATAAAAAGCATATACCAAAACAAAGTACGGCAATAATGGCTTTTTAATTCTATGCTGAAATAAGGAACGAATCGTACCACCTAATGGACGAAACAAAAAAGACAGGGCGTTAATAAAGGAAATTGAGAAAATTATATCCCCAGTTGCACTAAAATGATGAAAAATATATTCTTGCGTTTTGATAAATGCCAGTGAATTATAAAACCCTATGATGGTAAGGATAACCACCAATATGAAATTGTCGATCTGAGATTTATAAATTTTAACGGACATAATAGCTTTTAAACAACATTTATTGCTTATTTTACTATATTCAGCTGATAACAGATTAAGTAATATAGTAAAATCGCTGATATTTATTGTTGGACACCACATTATGCGGATTATATTTTTTTTCATCTGCTATCTTACGTTATCTCTTTATGCAAATGCAGAATCAATAATCAATGGTGATGCACAGTTTGAACTTTATGAATCACAAATTAGCAATAAAAGAGTTGCAGTCTTTGCTAATAATTCATCACAAGTCAATGGACAAAACATTGTTGACTTTCTTATTAAGAAACAAATAAATATTGTTAAAGTATTCACTCCTGAGCATGGATTTAACGTCGAGGCAGATGCTGGTTCTGCTGTTACTAATCAAAATTCAGCAGATAGTAAAGTCAGGATCGTATCCTTGTATGGTAAAAAAGATAAGCCAAGTAAGAGTGACCTAGCTGATGTAGATATAATTATCTTTGACATTCAAGATGTTGGTGTCAGATATTATACCTATATATCATCATTACAAAAAATGATGGAAGCAGCTAGTGAATATAATAAACCGTTAATTATACTTGATCGGGCAAACCCGAATGGATTTTATATTGATGGACCTATTCTGGAGCCTAAATATAAATCTTTTGTTGGAATGCAGGCTATCCCTATTGTCTATGGAATGACTATTGGCGAATATGCAAGGATGCTTGTTGGCGAAAAATGGTTAGATCTCAAACCTAAAAGTAAAGCCAGCCAACTAAAATTGACTATTATTCCTGTAGCAAATTACACTCATGCAAGCAAATATCAACTAACTGATAAACCATCCCCTAATTTACCAAATATGACGGCAATTTATCTATACCCAAGTCTTGGCTGGTTTGAAGGTACACGACTAAGTATTGGGCGTGGAACATCAATGCCCTTTCAAGTAATTGGTCATCCGGATTACAAGACTGATTTTAGCTTTACTCCGCACCCGATGTCTGGTGCAACTAATCCACCATTAAATGGCAAATTATGTTATGGCTGGGATCTACAGATGCCAGCAGATGAAGCATTAGAGCAAACTAATGGTAAAATTAATCTGGAATATCTGCTTCGTGCATATAAAGAATTTCCGGATAAAGCACATTTTTTCACTAATTTCTTTGATAAACTGGCAGGCAATAGTAATTTAAAACAACAAATAATCGCGGGTAAAACAGAAAGTGAGATTCGTAGCAGCTGGCAACCTGGATTAACAAAATTCGCTACAATCAGAAATAGATACCTCATTTATCCGGAAAATAATGAATAAACATATTTCAATTGTACTATTTGCAATTGCGAGTATTGTCTTTGCAAGTTTACTCATCCGTTTTTCAGAAGCTGGTCCTGTTGCTAGTGGTGCATATCGGCTTTTATTAACTATACCACTACTACTTTGTCTGGATAAATTTTCAGGCAAAAAAAACAACGCCAGTAAGTTAACTCGTGAAATCATTATTTATTCTATGTTATCTGGCTTATTTTTTGCACTTGATCTTGCCGTATATAATGTCTCAATTTTATACACTTCACTGGCAGAAGCAACATTGCTTACCAATATGGCTCCATTTTTTATTGTTCCAATTTCAATAATATTTTTTCAGGAAAAAGTGCCTTTTAGATTTATCTATGCGGTTATTCTGGCAATTATCGGTCTATATCTGCTCATGGGAAAAAGTAGTCTTGATCAAAAACATCTGATTGGTGATTGGCTTGCTTTATTGTCTGCAATATTTTACGCATTATTTTTAACTTCAATTAAAAAAGCTGCCAGTAATTATTCAGTAAATCGGGTAATGGTTATAGTCTGTCTAATCGGAGGGATACTACTTTTTGCCCTAGCGGCAGCTAAACAGGAAATAATATTTCCACAAACAACTTATGGCTGGTTTATATTATTCGCAATTGCCATTTCCGGACAAGTTTTGGGACAAACCCTACTCGCCTATGGTATAAAATTTCTGCCTTTACAGCTTAGTTCATTATTTTTATTACTATCCCCTATTTTTGCTGCAATTTATGCATTAATAATTTTTAATGAACGTTTAAATTTAATTCAAAGTTCTGGTATAGCTACTATTCTGGCGGCAATATATATTGGAAAACGAATACTTGAACTAAAGAAAAGCTGAGATTCTAATCTGGTACCTAATTTAAATTTTCAAGATTATTGTAACGCAGCATAATAGACTAAAATTAGTAAAACCTAGGTATGCTATAATTATTGATAATTTTATTTATTTGAGTTTATTAATATGCAAGTCCTAAAGATAATTCGCATTTTATTCAGAATTGCTATTTTTGTTTTACTATTGATACTGGCGATAAATAATATGCAGACAACGGAATTTAATTTTCTTGGTATTTATACCTTACGATTACCATTAATTGTAACTCTAGGCATCTTCACGTTTGCAGGCGTTTTTATTGGTATGATCTTAAACTATAGCAATAATTTGAGTCTTAAAAGCGAATTAAAAAAACTGCGTAAAGAACTAAGTCAAACACAGTCTAAACAAAATCAACCTGCTAGCAATTAATTTTTTGTTCTAAAAATGGAGCCATGATTTGGATTTATTAATTATTTGGTTAATCATAACCCCCTTATTCTTTGCTTTTGGCTGGATCGCTGGTCGAATAGACATGAAAGTAGTTCTTAAACAGGCAAAGCAATTACCGCAACGAATTTTTGACAGCGTTGATGCAATGGTTGATGAAAAAACAGGTATTGCAAAAGATGAATTAAAGCAGGTTGTTGAGCAGGAACCACAATTTATTGACCTGCAATTTAGTTTGGGACGACTCTATCGCAAGCGTGGTGAAAATGATCTGGCGATTAATCTACATAGTAAAATGCTAACTTCACAGTATATTTTTTCTGAAGAAACAAAAGATAAAATCCGTCTTGAACTAGCACATGATTTCCAACGAGCAGGTTTGATTGACCGTTCTGAGTCGCTATTAATTAATTTATTAAATAGCCAAATCTACGGTCATGAAGCACTACAAATGCTTCTTATCATATATCAACAAGATAAAAATTGGCAAGGTGCAATAGACATTACCAAAAAACTATCCAGTTCAGATTACAGCTATCATCTTGAGGTGGCAGAATTTAATTGTGAGTTGGCACAAGGTGAGATAATAAAGTCAAACTACGATAGAGCAATTGAATATATTAAAACTGCTTTGGAAGTAAATCGCAAATGTGTCCGGGCAAACATACTCCTAGGTGAAGTTTACTTTAATCAGGAAAAATATTCAGATGCAATCCAAACTTGGCAGTTGATAGAAAAACAGAACTATAATTATCTGCCCCTCGTTATCGACAAAATATTTGAAGCCTATGTCAGACTAGATCAGATAAAAGAATGTCTAACGCTTATCAAGGGCTACGTAACCTTATTTCCAAATCTTAACATGCATGACTTCATCTATCGCAAGCTTCTAAACTATGATAGCTTTGACGCAACGGTTGATTATCTACGTAAGGCAATGATAGCTACGCCTAATTCAAAAATCGCCGCATTATTGATAGATGCCCAGTTAAATTTATTAACTACAATTGAAGGCAAGGCAGACGCAGAACGAGTTAAAACATTGCTCCTTAAATATAATGACAAATTATCATCTTATAATTGTGGCTGTTGCAACTTCAAATCAAAAACTTTCTTCTGGCAATGTCCGGCTTGTTACTCATGGGAAAGCATTAGCCCGAATAATATTGAAAGCTAACCAAAAGGAATATAATTATGACAGCAATAACTGGAACATATGATTTAAAAATTCAGACACCAATGGGCGAAAAACATGCCACACTGGTTCTTGAAGCTGATAAAAACACGCTTAGTGGATCATTTGTTACTAAAAGTGATACTTCTAGTATTAGTGGAACAACTACGGGCAACCAAATCGATTTTGAAACAGTAATTACCACTCCATTGGGAAAAATAACGGCAAGGATTATTGGCTCTATTGAGGGTGATAATTTAATTGCAGAATCAAAATTAATGTTTGCTACTGCAAAAATCAGCGGAATAAGAAGAATAACTTCAGTGTAAGCTGCCAAATCAGGCTTTTGAAGTAATCAATCTATAACTCTATGCTCCAATGCGGGTAATCTTTTTCTAACTTCTGCAATAACTTGTCTTTCAATAGTTGCATAAATGATTTGATTGCCCTCCTCACACGAAGATACAATCCTGCCCCACGGATCAATAATCATACTATGACCATAAGTATGTCTGTCGGTTTCATGGACTCCACCTTGATTAACCGCAATAAAGTAACACTGATTTTCTATCGCGCGGGATCTTGCAAGTGTCTCCCAATGCGCCTTGCCTGTTGTGTAGGTAAATGCAGAGGGCAATAAAATCAAATCTAGTTCCCCCATCTTCCGGTAAAGCTCAGGAAAACGAAGATCATAGCAAATGGATAACCCCACGTTAAAACCAAGTATATCCGTATTTACAATGTTCTTACCAGCCTTGAAAGTTATACTTTCATCGTATTCGTTATTTTCATCCTTGAATTTAAATAAATGAATTTTGTTATAATGCGCAAGTAGTTCACCATTTGGATTATAAACGATTGAAGTATTATAATATTGATTATCTGAAGCCTTAATCAGGATTGTTCCAGCATTAAGAAAAATATTACACTCTTTGGCTATTTGTGACAGCTTTTGCTGGATAAACCCATCACCCAAAACCTCTGCAATATCAAGACGCCTACTATCATCCTGCCCAGTTATTTGAATAAAAAATTCAGGCAGTACAATTAGCTTGGCATTCGCCATAGCAGCTTCTTTAATCATAAGGCATGCCTGCTGCAAATTAGATTTCCAGTCTTTAGCTGAAATCATCTGAATTGCTGCTACTTTAAGACTAGTTTCCACCATTAGAATTGCCTACAGCTGAATTTACATTTTTAACAAATTGCTGTTTAACGCCAGTCTTCTCAATTTTTGGTTTATTAAGATTACCGCTAATATGATAACCAATCGTAAATAATTTATTCTGCGGACTTCCTAGTATTAGTTCGCCAAGATATACTCCAAGACCAACTATAGGATTTAGAGTTACCACCCCAGCAGTTAAAGCAATTGCAAAGCCTAGCCGAGGAGTAATCGACAAATAAGCATCCACATTATTATTGGCAAAATCAACACTACCATTACTATTTACCTGTGCTAACGGACCTGCCATATAGATACGTTTTAATTCAACTTGTGAAGCAAGTATATCAGCATTCACCTCAAGATCATTAAAGAAGAAACCTTTCTTGCATAAATCCTGCACGTCCATTGAACCAGCTTCATATACACCCTGCAAGTTAATAATACTTAATAATCCGCCCCATACACCTGGATCAACCTTTAATAGTTTACCAGCTGTAAAGTTTGCATTAACCGAACCAATCATATGTAGTGGGCTAAAATCCTGAAACCCGCCATTCCATTGAACCGAGCCATTCATCGTCCCCCGCCCTTTATCTAGGATACGCCCCAAATCAAGAGCATATACAATATTTCCGGCATCAGCAATCTGGGCATTAAATCTAAAGTCAACACTAGAATTGTTTTGTCCACAACCAATACAATAGTTAGTCCCGCTAAATCCGATGGTTCCATCCTTACTACTAATTAAACCACTTTCAATAAGTAAGTCTTTCCCCTGCTGCTGAATGAAAACAGATAATTTGCCTAAATTATGATTTTGATAAAATAAATTATTTACTGCTAGCCTCATGGTTGGAATCTTCACATTAACAGCACTTTCAGAGCCATTTTTAAAATTAATTGGACCACTTTCTGGAGCTTTATGCGCTTTTTTAAATAACATAAATTTATCTAGAGTAAGAAGTAAATTATTTTCTTTATAATTAAAATTACCCACACCGCTAACTACCGGCGTATAAATATTAAAGAAAGCACTGGTTTTATCAACAAAGACATTCGCAGTACCTGCCTCAAGACCAATTTTGCCAAATTTGATATCATTACTTGTAACCTGTAGCTGGGTCGGAAAGATCATTTTCTCAGATTTAGTGCTAGTGTTTTCTCCAGTTATTTTTTTAACACTGAGTTTACTGCTTGACTCCCCTAATTTTAACTCCTTGGCTTCATTTATTCCTGAAATCATCTTTTTAATAGTTGCAAGCCAGTCAAGAATATCAGTAGTATCAGTATTCGCATTAATCGTCATAGCCACCCCAGGATCGGGGTTCGTCATAAAACCAGCATCACCAACAGCAAGTTTTACGCGGTTAGTAACTGAAGTATTTCCTAAAATAACCTGCCCATTCAACCGATTTGCATATTTAAAGCTTGCCAGATAAGTACCGGGATTCATTTGTTTCAGATTAAATGTCATTGGTGCAACGGTACTTTCTGACTTCTTCAAAGGTTCTGCGGCATTACACATTACTCCAACTAGATTACTGCTGGTAGTAAAATTACTAATCCCATGTTTACTCAAATTAAACTTAATAAATGCATCAGCGTTACCAGAAACAAGTTCCTCAATTGGAGGCAAATAAAATTGAGCCATCTTCTTAAAATTAACCTGTGGCGCAACTATATTAAAATTAATAATTCCATTAGCATCAGTCTTGGCTTCAAGTGTCGCCCTTGAATCAAAGGCTTCTGCATGTAGCGACTTAATGTCAACCCCATGATGGCTAAAATTAACATCACCATTAACATTACTAAGTTCAGGAACTGGCATATCGAATTGAGCTTTATTATTTATTAGCCGATATGTTCCTTTTACTTCAGTTGCAACTGGATCTGAAAATGGAACTTTAAGGTATAAATCAAGATTACCATTACCCTGCGCGGTAAGTTTTTCTGGTAACTCACCGATTATCTTATCAATAGGTGTTTTTGAAATATATTTGAGGAAATTACTTGTACTACCATGTGCTTTTCCAATTGCGGTAAGATAAACACCTGACTCAGAGCTAAAATCCGGTATTACCACATGAGCCATATCAAGGTGATTATTTTCAATTGTAGCTGAAGTTGCATCAACAATAATACTGGTATTTTTTAGGATAAACTTACCTTTAATATTTTCCAAAGCTGGCCAATCCTTAACGTAATTAAGCTTGGCATTATCTATATCAGTAGTGATATAAAAAAGCCCCTTGCCGTTCTTATAAGGAAAGTCATTAAGCTCACCATACATGTTTAAATCTGCGTTGTTGGCATAACCGCTTGCTAGTCCAAATTGCAACCACTCCAGTACTGACATTGGAATTGATTTTGGTAGGTAGAAACCAACCGCATGAACCGGAGTACGCTCAAGATGTGCTTTTAATGCCATATAACCGACACTATCAGGATTATCTGGTTCAGTATGATAATTACCTGAAACCCAACCTTTGAAATCCTTAGTCTCAAGATTAGTTTTATTGATAACTACATTTACCCTACCACCAGACTCTATTGCCCAGGTAATATTACTATCAAGGTTTTTAAATTCATAGGGAATCAAAAATAGATGTTCATAATTTAAGACGCTATCTTTTAATTGTAGGTTAAGACTTCCCGCATCTTTCCGAATTGATATATTGCCGCTCACATGACTCATACTTGGCAACGCATCTTTTTTCGAATTAAGTGAAATATCATTAAACGCAGCATAAACCTGAAACTCATTTGGTTTAAGGAAATAACCGTCCCAGTTATATTTTACTGACTGTACAATCCCATCAATGCTAATACCATTTGTTGCCTTGAATAAACTCAAGAAATTATTAATGGCAACCAAATTAGTATTACTTAATTCAACTTGTCCAGATTTGCCAACATCATAACCACCCACAATTGTCGCATTATTAAATAATGCTCCATCTCCAGTTATGACAGTCAAATCTTTGGCTTTAATTGTATAGTATTGATTATTTAATAACTGTATTTTTATATTACCACCAAGCTTAGGGAAATTAACCAAATTCGCATCTGCCATAGCCACACGGAAATTATTGACATCAAAATTGGCGTTAAGATTTTCTAGATGTCCCTTTTGTATCGTTGCTTCTAACGCTGTAGTAGCATTAAACTCACCTACAGGACTTACTTGTGGAATGTACTGTTGTAGGGTATTAATCAGATTATCATTACCGTTCAGCGATTTTACCACTAATTTTGCCGAGTCCCATTTTTGCCAATCGGCAAATTTGCCACCATTCCAGTTTAACTCAGCCTTTAGCATATTTTGGTATGATTTACCATAGATATCTAGGTAAAGATAATGGTTACTCCATAACTTTTTCTCTACTCCAAGCTTTATATTATTTAACCGCATAACCGGAAAATCATTTTTCAAATCAAGATATGACAGGTTAATATGGTCTAAAACAATCGAGTGCTGTTTTAAAATCCAGCGTTCAAGATCAATTGGACTATTTTTAGTATTTTCAAGAGTCTGTTTATCTGGATTATTAACATTAATGCCATTAACAAAAATATTACCGGATGGATCATACTCGATATCAACATTAGTACCATCAATAAGAATTTTATTAAAAATAGGTTCTAAATCCCAGATACTGGAATAAGAAAAGACAAAATCCAAGGTATCGACATGAACTTTTTGTTTGCTATTAATTGGATTAACCAGACTGATATCGTGAATAACTATCTCTGGTAAAAAGGAACTATTTATCTTAGTTTCAATTGATTTGACATTAAGTTTATAACCAGTATGTTTATAAACCGTGGTTTCAATCCGGCTTCGATATCCTTCAAGATTTAAAAAGATATATCCAGTAATCGCAACGGAAGCCGTCATAAGAAGGACATAGAACCCAGCTACATAGGCAAGAACTTTTATGAATAAATGTCGCAAGGAAAAAGGCTTGGAAAGTAAATTCATATAACTAAAATTCTTTTCATGTGGGCAGCAGGTTAAATATATATTAGGAGATTAAAAGCTTGTGCTAAAATAGCGCAATTAATTACAGATTATACCATCCTGCAAATTAGTTCAGAGATGGTTTTTATCACTTAGGGGAATTATTTGCCATGAAAAAACTGGCTCCTGAAATTTTTAAAGCATATGACATTCGCGGGGTAGTTGCAACTCAACTTACTCCTGAAACTGTAGAGCAAATCGGTAAGGTACTTGGCTCAATGACCATTGAAGCAAAATCAAAAGGTCTAACTGTTGGCTATGATGGCAGACTTTCAAGTCCAGAACTAGCTAAGTCCCTGATAAAAGGAATTTTAAGTACTGGCTGTAATGTTTATGAAATTGGTCAGGTCACTACGCCGATGGTTTATTTTGCTAACTATGAATTAAAAACACTCTCCGGTGTCATGATTACTGGCAGTCATAATCCACCCGAGTACAACGGACTAAAAATGGTCGTTGGTGGTGAAACTTTATCGGGTGACAAAATCCAACAAATATACCAAAGAATAGAGCAAAAAAACTACTTATCAGGTAATGGTACACATTATCACGAAGACATAACTAATGCTTATTATAACAAAATTACTGGTGATATAAAACTTAGTCGCAAAGTTTCGATTATTATCGATGCGGGTAATGGAGCCGCAGGAAAATATGCACCTATTCTATATCGCAGGCTTGGTTGTAAAGTATTGGGATTATACTGTGAAGTAGATGGTAATTTTCCGAATCACCATCCTGATCCATCACAAATTAAAAACCTGAAAGACCTAGTTGACGCATTAAAAGTAACAGATGCAGAAATTGGACTTGCCTTTGATGGCGATGGTGATCGTCTTGGTGTAGTAACTAAAAATGGTAATATTATTTACCCTGATCGCCAAATGATGTTATTTGCGGCAGATATAATCAGTAAAAATCCAAAAGCAAAAATAATTTATGATGTTAAATCTTCAAGACTTCTTGCAAACTGGATAAAAGAACACGGTGGTGAAGCAATCATGTGTAAAACAGGGCATTCTCTAGTTAAAGCAAAAATCAAAGAAACTGGTGCGCTACTAGCGGGTGAAATGTCTGGGCATATTTTCTTCAATGATCGCTGGTATGGGGTAGATGATGGAGTTTATGCAGGAGCAAGGCTTCTTGAAATATTATCGATGGTGGATAATCCATCCGAATTATTAAATGCCTTGCCAAATTGTATTTCAACACCAGAACTTAATATCCCAGTAGCCGAAGGTGAACAGCATAAAATCATTGACAAACTGCTTAAAACCGCCAAGTTTACAGGTGCAAAAGAAGTAATTACTATAGATGGGCTGAGAGTAGAATACTCTGACGGGTTTGGTTTAGTACGTGCTTCTAATACTACTCCGGTATTAGTATTAAGATTTGAAGCAAATACCAGTAGTGCATTAAAACGAATTCAGGATCAATTTAGAACAATTTTGAAAAAACACGTAAAAAGTGTTGATTTCTAGGTAATATAAATGCTTAATATCATTTCTCGCAGGCTTCAACAATGAGTGGTCTGTCAGTTATTCAAACAGTAGCGGTATACATCATACCGCTAATTTTTGCTATCACTCTCCATGAAGCAGCTCACGCGTATGTAGCTCATAAGCACGGAGATAATACTGCTAAACTATATGGTAGGCTATCAATAAATCCGATGCATCATATAGATCCAATTGGTACTGTAGTTTTCCCATTGATAAGTATTGTCCTAGGCAGTATGGCTGGGGGAATAGGTTTTATCTTTGGCTGGGCAAAACCAGTTCCTATTAACTTTAGTAAATTACATAATCCTAAAAAAGATTTACGCTGGATAGCACTTGCTGGACCTGCTGCAAATCTGGCAATGGCACTTATCTGGGCATTAATTTTGAAGCTATCAATGTATGCAGGTGGCTACTTTGGCATACCACTAAACTTAATGGCTCAGGCAGGAATTGGTATTAATATCAGTCTATTTATTCTGAATTTGCTCCCTATTCTACCTCTTGATGGTGGTAGGATAGTTTTTTCCTTATTGCCGGATAAGCAAGCAGTAAGCTACGCAAAAACCGAACAATACGGAATGTGGATTTTAATTATTTTAATCCTCTTTGGCGGACTTAATTTTATAATTAGCCCTCTATACAATTTTTTAGTAACAATTATTTTATCTTTATTAAACTAACGGATGAATTCTCACCCCAAATTATTTTCGGCAATGCGCCCAAATGGACCATTACATATTGGACATTATTTTGGAGCATTGCAAAACTGGCGTAAATTTCAGTATGAATATGACAGTTACTTTATGCTTGCTGATATTAGTTCGCTTACAAATCAATATGATCCAGAACTAAATCTGGCTGAATTAATGGAAAATGTGGTAATTGACTGGTTAGCTAGTGGTATTGATCCATCACAGGCAACTATATTTATCCAATCAAGAGTACCAGAGCACTTTGAATTAGCTTCTCTTTTAGCAGCTGTTACACCATTAAGTTGGCTTGAGCGCGTACCCTCATATAAAGAAAAAATTGAAGAGCTGGAACATACGGATCTTAGCACTTACGGTTTTTTGGGATTGCCATTATTGCAGGCAACGGATATTCTTATCTACAATAGTAAATTTGTGCTAGTTAATGAAGAACAACTTGCAAATATTGAATTTGTCAGGGAAGTTGCCAGAAGATTTAATCACCTCTTTGGGCGTGAAGAAGGATTCGAAGAAAAGGCTCTATTATCAATAAAAAAACTTGGTAGTAAGAAAGCCGAAATATACGAACAACTCTTAATGCAATACCAGCAAGAAGGAAATGAAGAGTCTCTAGAAAGAGCAAGATTCTTACTTCAAGATGCATTAAATCTGGCGCATGGCGATCGGGAACGATTATTTGCCTTTCTGGAAAATAAAAGTAAAGTGATATTTAATGAGCCACAAGCAATTTTTGAAAAATCAACTACAATAATGGGAGTTGACGGACAGAAAATGTCAAATAAGGCTAATAACTGTATTCATTTACGAGATAGCCAAGAAGATGTCAGCAAAAAAATTCGGCTAATGCCTACAGATCCTGCCCGAATTAGACGTACAGATAAAGGAAATCCTGAATGCTGCCCAGTATGGAAGCTACATCAGGTGTATAGTAGCGATGAAGTTCGTGAATGGGCAGAAATGGGTTGTCTTTCTGCTGGGATTGGCTGCCTTGACTGTAAACAGCCACTGATAGATGCAATTAACGCCCAGTTGGCAGAATTAAAAGAAAAAGCTAGACCATATGAAGAAGATCCAACTTTGGTCAAACGAGTTATCGCAGATGGCTGTATCCGGGCTCGGGATGTCGCTAGTGATACACTAAAAGAAATTAAACAGACAATGAACATTAATTATTAGATAGCTATTGATTATGAATATTACTATTAAAAACACTCAAGATATAGAATTTATGCGGATTTCATGTAAATTGGCGGCAGAAGTTCTCGATTATATTGAGCCATTCGTTAAACCAGGTATTACTACGCTAGAAATAGATAAACTATGCCATGATTATATCGTTAATGTCCAACAGGCATATCCTTCACCACTTAACTATGAGTCAGGAGATCCAAGAGTACCTCCCTACCCTAACTCAATCTGTACCTCAGTTAATAGTGAAATCTGTCATGGTATCCCAAATGAACGCCAGCTAAAAGATGGTGATATTATTAATGTCGATATTACTGTATATAAAAACGGCTATCATGGCGATACATCAAGGACTTTTTTAGTTGGTGACAAAGTAAGCCCACAAGCAAAGCGTCTGGTACAAGTTACTTACGAATCAATGTGGCTAGGAATCAATCAGGTTAAGCCAGGTAATTATCTTGGCGATATTGGTCATGCAATCCAAACTCATGCCGAAAAAAATTACTACAGTGTGGTACGCGAGTTTTGTGGACATGGAATTGGCAAAATATTCCATGAGGATCCGCAAGTACTTCATTATGGCAAACCAAAGACTGGTCCACAATTAAAGCCGGGAATGATTTTTACGATTGAACCAATGATTAATCAAGGTAAACGCGAAATTCGCTTTATGAATAATGGCTGGACAGCTGTAACTAAAGATCGTAGCCTCTCAGCTCAGTTTGAACATACCGTTTTAGTTACTGAAACAGGTTATGAGGTATTAACCGTTTCACCAAATATGCCACTAAAACCCGATTTTATAAATTAATAATAAGATGAAATACTCACTACCTGATTATCTGATAAATAAGCTGGTTGCTGAAGCTTTAGCAGAAGACCTAAATAATACTCCTGACTGGACAGCAAACCTGATCAGCAAAGAGAGTACAGCCAAAGCAATCATTAAAACCAATCAGGATATGGTTATATGTGGAATACAATTCGTTGAAACAGCTCTCCGGCAAACTACACCTAATCATAAAATCAGTTGGTTAGTTAATGAAGGTGATAGCGTAAAAGCTGGTACTCAATTATGTAGTATTGAAGGCAATGCACGCGGACTACTAACCGCTGAACGTACCGCTTTGAATTTTTTACAAACACTATCTGCTACTGCAACTATTACCCGTGAATATGTAACAGCAATTGATAATCTTGATACCCAAATTATGGATACGCGCAAAACAATTCCGGGGCTACGTTATGCGCAAAAATATGCAGTATTGGTGGGTGGTGGACATAATCAGCGCATTGGACTTTTTGATGGCGTCTTAATCAAAGAAAACCATATTATTGCTCATGGTGGAATTGAGGCTGTTCTTGAGCATGCGTTTAAGGTTACACCAGCACATATTCCAATCCAGATTGAAGTTGAAAATTTTAACGAACTAAAACAGGCAGTCGCCCATGGGGCTAAGTTAATTCTTCTTGACAATATGTCAACTGCCGAAATTTCTGAATGTGTTAATTACAGTAAAGATAAGGATGTCATCCTTGAAGTATCTGGTAATGTGAGCCTCTCAAATGTTAAAGATTATGCATTATGTGGAGTAGATCGCATTTCAATCGGCAGTCTGACCAAAAATATTCAGGCAATTGATTTATCAATGCGATTTATTTAGACTCTGACAGGAATAAACATTATGTTAACAATAGAAAATATTAGCCCAAAATTACTAAAAGCAGAATATGCTGTTCGTGGACGCATAACCATTCGTGCACAAGAACTTGAGCGTCAGGGACGCAAGATTACTTATTGTAATATTGGAAACCCACATACATTTAACCAAAAACCACTAAGTTATGTTCGTGAAGTTCTAAGCCTTCTTGAATTTCCACAACTTCTTGAAAAAGATTTAGGCAATTTATTTCATAGTGACTCAATTAGCCGTGCTAAATACATTTTGGAACAAATGCCAGAAGGTCTTGGTGCTTATTCAGAAAGTAGTGGGGTTAGTTTTGTCCGTGAAGCAGTAGCGAAATTTATTAATAACCGCGATGGAATAACTAGTAATCCGGATCGGATTATTCTTACTGATGGTGCAAGTAAAGCTGCGCAAACGGTTCTAACGGCAATCATTAGAAACGATAAAGATGGAATTATGCTACCAATTCCACAATATCCAATGTATAGTGCAACTATGACCCTTCTTGGTGGGCATTCAATCGGTTATTATCTGGATGAAGAAAATCACTGGCAATTAAATGAACATGCATTACATAGCAGCTACGCCAATGCTGTCAAACAAGGGATTAATCCACTTGCAATCACTGTAATTAACCCAGGAAATCCTACTGGTGCAGTATTGTCATACGAAAATATCAAGATGATAATCTATTTTGCACGTAAACATAATCTAGCAATTCTAGCTGATGAAGTTTATCAGGAGAATATTTATAGTAAATCTTCAAGCTTCCATTCCTTTGCCAAAGTAATGGATGATATGAAAATTAAAGATGTTTCATTATTTAGCTTTCATTCAATGTCAAAAGGGTTTTATGGTGAATGTGGGCATCGTTCTGGTTATCTTGAAGTCCGTAATGTGAGTGATGAAATGTTTGCCCAGCTGGTAAAACTACAATCAATTAATCTGTGTGCAAATTTGGTTGGTCAGATGGCTACTTATCTGATGGTTACTCCACCACATCCCGGCGATGCCAGCTATGAATTATATACTCATGAACGCACAACTATTCTTAATGACCTTAAAGAAAAATCATTGATTATTGGCGAAGCATTGAATAAAATTGATGGAATAAAAGTAAATATCCCCGAAGGTGCAATGTATGCTTTCGTGAATATTACCCTACCGGAATATCGCCTAAATACAGAAGATATTGCACCAGATGAGGCATATTGTTTGGCACTACTCGAAAAAACTGGCATCTGTGTAGTACCAGGTTCTGGATTTGGTCAGCATCCAGGCACACTACATTT
>JBDHRI010000168.1:0-3424 GCA_039807465.1 Burkholderiales bacterium
CCGTTAAACCAGCCAATTATTGTTGAATTATAACTATGTACGTTGTTAATCTGGTTTTTGATATTCCATTACGCCACCATTACAGCTATCTTAGCAATCAACCGCTCGAGATCGGTCAACGAGTAAGTGCAAAACTCAGGAATAAAGAACAAATTGGTTTTGTAATTGCAATCGTTGAAGCAAATCAGTTTAATGATTATCCACTAGATAAGCTCCAACACATATCAAATATACACTCAGATATAATTCCTAAAGATATTGTTAATCTCTGTAATTTTGCGGCAACCTATTACCATCATTCGTATGGTAGCACCATATTTTGTGCAATCCCTGCACTACTACGTAAAATTAGCTCACGAACTGATATAACTTTGCCAGATAATAAATATTACCAGCTAACCAAAACAGGACAAACATATAAACCAAGAGGCAAAAAACAGATAAATTTATGGCAGCAACTAGGTTTATCAAATTTAAATTGGCAGCAAATAAAAGAAATCCTTGGAACCAAACCAGATAAATTAATTAATGATTGGCTTAGCATTGGTATTATCAGTAAAATTAGCCCACCAATAGTAACAAATATAGCTACAGATATCGTAGCCAATGAAGAACAGTCAAAAATTATTAATATTATTGGTAATCATCTAGGTAAATTTCACCCAGCATTACTCTATGGTATTACCGGGAGTGGTAAAACCGAGATATTTCTGCAACTAATCCATAAAGTGCTACTTAATCAAAAACAAGTTCTTGTCCTAATACCCGAGATTAATCTTACTCCCCAACTAGCAGCAAGGTTTCAGGCGAGATTTCCTTCCGCAAGAATCAAGGTTCTTAATAGTGAAGTAAGTGAAAAAGAACGTTATATTAGCTGGCTACAAGCTAAAGATGGTAAAACTGATATCATTCTTGGAACAAGACTGAGTATTTTCACCCCATTTGCAAGGTTGGGATTAATTATCGTTGACGAAGAACATGATGCTTCTTTCAAACAAAATGATGGCTTACGCTACAATGCTAGAGATCTGGCAATTTACCGCGCAAAAACGCTGAATATACCAGTAATCATGGCATCTGCAACTCCAAGCCTTGAATCACTGTATAACTATAAATTAGGAAAATTTCATTTATACAAACTAACTAAGCGTGCGGCAAGTAATGCTATTTTGCCAGAAATTAATATAATTAATCTGGCACACTACCCAGTTAATCAAGCAGGTATTAGTAGTCCAGCACTTGAAGCCTTGGCAAATTGCCTAGCCCGGCAGGAGTTAGCTTTAGTCTTCATAAACCGCCGCGGCTATGCTCCGATTCTTAGCTGCTACGATTGTGGCTGGATAAGTCAATGCAAAAATTGCTCATCACGAATGGTCTACCATAATAGTAGCAACAATCTAAAATGCCATCATTGTGGTTATCAAGCTAATGTGCCCAATTCCTGCCCCAAATGCCACAACCAGTATTTACATACTATTGGTCATGGTACTCAAAAACTGGAAGAGTTTCTTGAAAAAGAGTTCCCCACTGCCAAGATACGCCGGATTGACCGTGATACAACCAATCGCAAAGATGACTGGCAACAGCTATATCAGGATATCCATGCACGCAAAATTGACATTTTGGTTGGAACGCAGATGCTCGCCAAAGGTCATGACTTTCCTGATTTGACTTTAGTTATCGGGATAAATATCGATAATGCACTCTTCAGCTACGACTTTCGTGCCAGTGAAGACATGTTTAACATTCTTACCCAAGTAACAGGTAGAGCCGGTCGAGCAGAAAAGTCAGGACAAGTCATCCTACAAACCAACTACCCAGACCATCCAGTTTACCAGTTCTTGCAAAAACATGATTTTGAAGGCTTTATAAATCATACCCTAAAAGAACGCAGACAAAATCAACTTCCCCCGTTTATCCATCAGGCACTAATCAAGCTAAGTAGCACTAATGAAAAGCAGTTACTGCGGGGAATGCAGCAGTTGGCGGTTAAAAATAAGAATTTAAAAGCTAAAGATATTATAGTATTTCCACCAGTGCCTGCTGTAATGTATAAACTACATAATCGTTATCGTGGACAAATGCTTATTTCAAGTAAATCAAGAGAACAGTTGCATAGCTATCTGAACCAATTAGAACCACTTTTATCAGAAATTAACTATCTGACGGTAGCAATAGATGTTGATCCACTGGAGGTTTAGATTTGATTTCAAGAAACTATAAAAACCATTAATATTAACCACCATTTGATATATAATCACTCCACAGATATACTAAAAACTCCTCTAAAAATTACACAGGAAACAGAATGAAAAAACTATTACTGATATTAAGCACAACAATTGGCGTTGTTACTACAGCAAATGCCGCTGATTTATATAATATTGAATCAACACATAGTTTTGTCGAATTTCATTATAACCACATGGGATTTTCCAATCCATCTGGCAAATGGATGGCAAATGGGACTATTAATCTTGATCAGAAAAATCTTGCCAAAAGTAATGCCAATATCACAATCAATATTGGTGATATAGTTACAGGTGTACCTAAACTGGATGAACACCTGAAAAGTGCAGATTTTTTTGATACTACTAAATATCCAACAGCAACTTTTGTTAGCCAAAAAGTTAGTAACATTAAAGGCAAAAAATTTGACCTAAATGGTCTCTTAACCTTACATGGAGTAACTAAACCTGTTACGCTACATGTTACTGAAAACATGATTGGTCTAAATAAAGTTTATGATAAACAAACTGCTGGCTTTAGTGCTAGTGCTGAAATTAAGCGTTCTGACTTTGGAATCGATATGTATGTTCCAGCAGTTAGCGATCAAATTAAATTAGATATCGAGATTGAAGCTCAACTTGCTGACAAAAAGAAATAATAAGCCTAAAAGCATGTTATTTGAAAATTAGCCAAAATGGATAATTAGATTTATAATATAAGTCTCAGAGGGTTATAATTAAACCCGACTTAAAAGGTTAAGCTGAGATTTAAAATCTCTATAATATAAGCTATAATATTGCTGTTCTAGTGGATGAACACTTTTATTAAATTTTTAGGAAACAAAACAATGAAAAAAATCTTATGTGTATTACTAGCTACTCTTGCTACTGCTTCTTTTGCTGCTGAAAAAGACTGTTCTAAATGGACTGCTGATGAAGCGCCAAAAATTGCGCAAAAAGTTCAGTCAAAAGGTGTTAAAGGTCTAACCATTAATTATTCTTCTGACTTTGCAACTCAAGCTACTGCATTCCAATCAGCATTACAAAAACAAGGCGTGAATGTAACAATGGCTCAAGTTAGTGGCACAGGAAAATGTCAATTTACTAATTTCGATAAATAATTCCTGAATCATAATGCTAAAAATTGGTTTTTTAGCGTTTCCCGGGGTGCAGGCAATGGATCTGATTGCACCCTA
>JBDHRI010000169.1:0-3417 GCA_039807465.1 Burkholderiales bacterium
TCAAATTTGCTGATTTGATGGAAGAAAACTACTACGAAGTACTGAATATTGTAATTCGTGAAGCAGGTAAAACACTTAGTAATGCAATCGCCGAGATCCGTGAAGCAGTAGATTTCTGCCGTTATTATGCGGCTCAAGTAAATAATGAATTTAGCAACGAGACGCATAAGGCATTAGGTCCGGTAGTATGTATTAGTCCATGGAATTTCCCGCTGGCAATTTTTGTTGGTGAAGTGGTAAGTAGCCTTGCAGCCGGGAATACGGTAATTGCTAAACCATCAGCACAAACAAATCTGATTGCATTTTATGCAGTTCAATTAATGCATAAAGCAGGTATTCCAACTGGTGCAATTCAGTTAATGCCAGGTAGCGGAAGTACTATTGGGAATGAATTAACCAAAGATCCTCGCATCAAGGCGGTAATCTTTACTGGCTCGACTGAAGTTGCCCAAACTATCAATCAAAATCTAGCGGCCAAAGCTGATGCAGGGGTGTTGATTGCTGAAACTGGTGGACAAAATGCGATGATTGTTGATTCAACTGCATTACCAGAACAAGTGGTTCTGGATGTGGTTTCATCCGGCTTTGATAGCGCGGGTCAACGTTGTTCTGCACTTCGAGTATTATATTTACAAGCTGACATTGCAGATAAAACTATCAAGATGCTAAAAGGTGCAATGGATGAGTTACGCGTTGGTAACCCTAGTAGCCTAAATACTGATGTAGGTCCGGTAATTGATACCAAAGCGCAAAAAGTATTATTAGATCATATCGAGTCTTTGCGGCATAAAGCAAGAATGATGTATCAGGCAAAATTACAGCCTGAATGCGAAGATGGTATTTTTGTTGCGCCAACAGTATTTGAAATCGGCTCAATCAAAGAGTTGAAGCGTGAAGTATTTGGTCCGGTTATCCACATTATTCGTTTTGCTGGTGAAGATCTAGATAAAGTGATTGCCGAAATTAACAGTAGTGGTTATGGTTTAACTCAGGGTGTACATAGCCGTCTTGAAGAAACTGCTGCCAAGGTATATAATAATATCAAAGCTGGGAATATCTATATCAACCGTAATACTGTTGGTGCAGTGGTTGGTGTTCAACCATTTGGTGGTGAAGGTTTATCCGGAACTGGTCCTAAAGCTGGTGGTCCATTATATCTTTATCGTCTTGTCGATACTCAGGCATTACCAAAACTTGATGCAAGTAAAAAAGAAGTTGATTTCAGAACTCTTGATCGGTTTGTAAATAGTCTTGGACAATTGCAGCTTAGCCAACAAGATATAACTGAACTACTAGCTGTATCAAGCAAACTTAAAGAGCATTCGCCATTGGCTGATCATATTGAATTACCGGGACCAACTGGAGAGCGTAACTTCATGTTATTTGCTCCACGTGGTTATGTGGCGTGTGTTGCTGATAGTTTACGCGGTTATTGTGAGCAGATTATTCATGCACTAGCTACTGGTAATCAGGTAGTTATGGTAAAAGATGGTACAAACGATGTACTTGCCCGCTATTTACCAAAACAATCATATTTTACCAGCGAGTTCGCTAAAGTAGAGATGCTTCATGCTCTATTAATTAGCAAAGGACATCCGAATTTGTCACAAATTCGTAATGAATTAGCTAAGCGTGATAGTTTACTAACTCATGTGTTGGAAGAATTGCCTAGTGGTGGCTACAATGTTCATCTATTAGTAACTGAACGTACAGTTAGTAATAACATTACTGCAACTGGTGGTAATGTTCAGTTAATGAGTATTGATGATAGAGTCGAGTAAATGAAAGAGGCTGGTGAAAATAACCAGCCTCTTTTCATAATTATCTAGTTGTGTTATCTAGTTGATTGATATGCATTATTTACGGAATAAGGTTTAGTTAGTTAATGCCTCTTCAAGCCCTTTTGCAATATTTTGATAATACTTTGACCTTAATGGATCATTATTACTTAATTGGACTTGCTGATCAATAAATTTTTTATACTTTTCTATTTCTACTTTAATTTTATCATTATGTGAGATAGGCTCCTTCAATGCTTTGATAACATCACCCTTATATTGATCCATATTAAGACACCAAGAACAGCCTGGGCTTTTTACTACTATTTCAATAAATATGGTTACGACATCATCGTTTTGCGCTGAGGCAAATACTTTTGCTAAATGAACTAATTCATTTGAGAAGAAGCCAATTTGTTGTGTCCATGGACGTTTATCTATTAACACCCGTAATAACTCCGTATCTTTTCCCGAACTTATCCTGTCTGGATAAAATTGAAAAATAAGGCTAGCATATGAAGATATCGCCAAATGCCCCACGTTTTCTTCAAAGCGAGAGCAAAACTCTAAAAATGCATTTCTAATAATTTTCCAGTTATCCTCTCCTTTAATATCTCTAACCGATAAAATTGCAATGACATTACCAATATTATCAGGGTTTTCTTTTAACGCATTGATTAGTCTGGTGTTATCATATTCAATAAACTTATTAAAAATTTCGGTGTTCTTACTGTTTATCAATGCATCTATACTAGCCTTTAGTTTTTCCACCTCGAAAGTTTTATTTTCAATCGTTTTCTCAATCTGTTTAATTTCTTGATATCTCTCATTGACTTTATTTGAGAGTAGGATTCCCAAAAAAGCTGATATTAATCCAAAAATGCCTAAAATGATTGAAAAAATGGTTAAAGAATTACTATAGAGGGAATACAAAGCAGTAAACTGCTGTTCGCTAAGATTTTGCTGATTTATGATCGCCGTTTCTAATTTGTCAATCCGGTTATCGAGGGAGCTTAAAATGGTATAAGATTCAGATAAATATTTTGGTAATTCTGCTTTAATAATCCTAGTTTCTACATGAGTTTTTAAGCTATAATTCCTCAGTGAGTTAGATAATTGCCAATTTGCAACGACATACGCTAACCATACACCAGCAGAAAGTAAAGTAATAAAAAGTATCCAGTTATTAAAAATATAATGTCGCTTTAATTTCTTTTTTATTGTGCTCATAATTACCCCTAGAAAACAACTCTTTATTATAGCGCCAAAATACCTTACCCACAGATAAAAAACCATATTTTAAAGTCTATGTATTCTATCTTCCCTTCACAATGCAAGAATCATACCAAAATGGATAAACATAACCCATCAGAAAAATGGTAAACTAAAATCTTGTTGAGATAATAAGAGGTAGAATAATAATGGCAAGTTTATTTGAGAAAATATTCCCCAAAAATGCAAACAATGATTACAAAGGACATAAGCTTGCAGCATATGTGTTCTTTTTATTGGCGGCAATGGGAACAGTTCGTAGCTGCATTCATTTTCTAGCACCAGATGGCGGAGCTGGGACTATTGCCGGGATGGATCTCTCGGTAGCAGGAGCACCAGGAATAATTTTTGCTTTTTCGCTATGGGG
>JBDHRI010000032.1:0-16343 GCA_039807465.1 Burkholderiales bacterium
ATTTTGAAATTGTAACTACAGATTGATAGGTTAGTAGAGAAATAAAGTATTCGTAATCAAAGGATCCTTTCTTATAAGGATCCTTTTTTGGAGTTAGAATAGTATTTTTAATTAAATTGATTGCGTTGCCAGCTGCCATAGGTTGGATTTGGTAATGAAAAATACTCCTGTCCAAATTTTTTATAAAATTCACCATTTGGATTTTGTTTGATTGCCTCACTTTGTTTTATTTTTGGGAAATCTTGGATATTATCACCAAAATAAGCAATCACTTTTAATGGTGGTAATTTGTTGTAACTAATTAGCCCGTCATAATTACCTGTTTCAACAGCCTGAAATCTTGGGTTTTTATCATCATCTTTTTGATTTTTGGCAAGTATTACATTATCAAAGCAAATGCCGGCTTTTTTCAGGTTATCTATAGTTGCTTGTAATATTTTGTCATCAAAACCACCATTGCGATTAGAAATCAGGGTTACTTTACCACCAAGTTTTTGTACCTTGCAAGTAAGGTTACTTGCACCGGGGGTTGCTAGTGAAATTTCCTCTTCCATAAATGAATACATTGTTGACTCACTAAATTTACTGCAATTCATTACAAGGCGTTTTTGGTACTCAGTATTATCAAGAACTGTTTCATCTATATCAAGAATGATTCCCCATTTGCCAGATTTTAAATGCTCGGCTTTTACTCTGGTTTTAATTTTTTCAAATCCAAGGGCAAAGGCTTGGTTATATAATGCCACTTTCTCGGCTGAATCGCGGTACCACATTGTTGCATCGTAGCCTTGAGATGATTTGGGGTTACCTGGAATACAGGTTGATTTATTATTGCTAATCGGTGCACTGGAATTTGTTCCTGCAAAGATTGATCCCGTATAGATCAAGCTGATAGTGGCAAATAAAGCTGTAAATTGGTTTCTCATGAGTTAAGCCTTTAATAATTTTTCTTGGTCTTTAAATTATTTACTAATCGACAATAAAAAGCATAGCGATTACTATCGATTAAATTTTCATTTAGCATGGTTTTAATCTGACATCCGGGTTCATTCAGGTGTAAACAATTGTGAAATTTGCAGTTGCCTAGATGATCTCGAATTTCTGGAAAATACCAAGCAACTTTGTCAATCTCAAGATGATATAGACCAAATTCCTGTAATCCAGGGCAATCAATTAGATCTGAATTTTCATCAATATGGTATAGCGTTGCATGTGTGGTGGTGTGCCGACCACTAGTTTCATATTTAGCTATTTCTCCTGTTTTTGCGTTAGCTTCCGGACAGATTTGATTAGTAATTGTCGATTTGCCAACTCCTGATTGACCGATAAGAAGGGTACGTTGGTTTTTAAGATAATCATCTAATTGCTCGCAATTATTTAATGCGCTTAATCTAATTATTTCATAACCGAGTACATTTGCATAGAGAGCTGTAAGCTTCTGGGCAAATTCAGCTGACTCAGGTAAATCCATTTTATTGATGATAATTACTGGTTTTATTGCACTAGATTCCGCACAAATAAGGCAGCTATCAAGAAAACCAATATTGAAATTTGGTTTAACCGCAATGACAATCAATAATTGTGATAGATTACTGGCAATTATTTTACTGCGATAATGATCACTGCGATATATCAGATTATTCCGCGGCACTAGGTCGGTAATTGATGCCTGACTATCATTGATAATATCAATTGCGACTATATCGCCTACCACAAACTCAGTTTTTTTGCCTTTTGCGGTTGACTGATACACCTTGCCATTAGCTTCAACATTAAAAAAGCGTCCATGACTATTGATAACTAATCCCTGTTGTTTCATCTATTTTTCCAGATTTGCTATTCTGGTGCTTGCGGGAGGGTGAGAGTAGTAAAATTTAACGTATAAATCATCAGGTGTCAAGGTACTAGCGTTATCTCGGTATAGCTTTACTAACCCGTTTATTAAATCTTTGCTGTTACTATGCTTTTTAGCAAAATCATCTGCTTCAAATTCATTTTTACGCGACATAAAGCTACTAATTGGCGCTAAGGGTAGGCTTACCAAATTTGTAATTATAAAAAGCAGAATTAGTCCACTGGCATTATTCATAACACTTACATTCATTCCGGTATAGAACCATTCATGGCTTATAAATAGACTAAATAGATAAAGTCCAACAAGGGTGATGCCAAATGAAATTATCATTTGTTTAATGATATGTTTATGTTTGAAATGCCCCAACTCATGGGCAAGAACAGCGATAATTTCATCGTGTGAAAGCTGTTTGAGTAAGGTGTCAAAGAATACGATTCGTTTACTGGAACCAAGTCCGGTAAAGTAAGCATTGCCATGGCTAGAGCGTTTTGATCCATCCATAACAAAAACACCTTGTGATTTAAATCCACATTTTTCAAGTAAAGTTTCAATTTTCTGTTTTAATTCAAGGTCTTCTAATGGAGTGAACTTATTAAATAGTGGCGCAATAAAAGTTGGATAGATTAATAAAATCAGTAGGTTGAATGCAACTAAAACCAGCCAGACCCATAGCCACCAGCTATTACCAAGATTTTGCATTAGCCATATTACTAGATAGAGTAGTGGCGTGCCAATAAGTAAAGCAATGGCGGTTCCTTTGATTAAATCTACAATAAATAGCTTCATCGTCATTTTATTGAAGCCAAATTCCTGTTCAATTTTAAACGTACTATAATAGCTAAATGGAATGAATAGCACTGAGCTAAAAATAGAATAAGCAATTATCAGGCATACCTGACTAGTTAATGGATAATTAGCAAATGTGCTTAACTGCCCAATCATGTTAATTCCACCACCAAAAGTAAAGAAAAGTAACACAATTGCTCCAAAAAATAACTCTACTCTAGCAAGCTGTAATTTTGCCTGAGAGTATCTTCCGGCTTTTTGGTGTTCCGCCAAAGTAATTTGTTTACTAAATGCTTCCGGTACGGCATTGAAAAAATTAAGGATTGAATTTTTCTGTCGCAAATTCAGATGATATTTAAGTGCCACATCAAAGATAAGCAATATTGCGAATACCCAGCTAAACCAATTATTCATGGAGTAATAAATTCCTTTTGATGATAGTATATTGTAAATAATAACTATTTGATTTGATTAATAGTGATTGAAGAGGGTATTTTACCAGAAATTAATTACAACTGCCTATTTACGGATTATTTATATCTAACTGAAATTAAAATAGCCTGAATTTGATAATTCAGGCTATTTTTTATATAATATCCAACTTATCTAGGCGTTAGATAGTGCCTGAAGTACATCTTCAGTAACTTTACCTACACTTTGAGTACCATCAATAGTAATAAATTTTACATCTTTTTCATTAGCGTAATATTTGCACAATACTGAAGTTTGTGCGTGATATACTTGAAGACGTTTTTTTACAGTTTCTTCTTTATCATCATCACGTTGAATTAGGTCTTCCCCGGTTAAATCATCCTTACCTTGAGTTTTTGGTGGATTATGTTCTGTGTGATATGTTCTGCCTGAGGCTGGATGAACACGGCGTCCAGATAATCTTGCAATAATCTGTTCATCCGGTACGGCAATTTCCATGACATAGTCTATCTTAACTCCTGCATCACGTAAGGCATCTGCCTGTGCTGTTGTTCTAGGGAATCCATCAAACAAATATCCATTTTTACAGTCAGCTTCTTTAATTCTTTCTTTTACGAGACCAATTACTATCTCGTCTGATACCAGATGACCTGCGTCCATAATCTTTTTAGCCTGCTTTCCGAGTTCTGTGCCAGCTTTTATTGCATTTCGCAACATATCACCAGTTGAAATTTGCGGGATTTTGAATTTTTCGGTAATAAACTGTGCCTGAGTACCTTTGCCTGCTCCTGGTGCGCCAAGTAAAATAATACTTATCATTAACGTTGTCCTTACTGGTTTTTATTATTCGGTTATGAAGCAATAATTATATCAAACTATTTCAAATATAGATATAAGCATGTGCGAAATGATGATTTATCTATTTTTAGTATAGTAAAAGTAAACAATTAGTGCGATTTATTTGATAAAATGATAGGCTAACTATTCTAAACCCATATTAATGAGAGGGAAGGCTTATGAGGCTTAAATTAATGTTTGCTGTAGCTGTTTCTGTTTTTTCTGCTGTTTACGCTGATTGCAGTTTTACATTTGTCAATAAATCTCACGCTCCAGTAACACTACAGGGGTATTTTCTTGAAAATGGAGATGACCAAAGTAAAGATGCTTGGATTACTGTGGATCCGACACGTCAGGTAACACAAGTTAGAAGTGGAAAAAAATGTAATACTGTTTATAAGCATAGTGGACAGGTTGCAACAAGGATTGATCTTAAGAATAGCTCAGGTTACTGGATTGGGAATAAAGGGTTTCTGTTTGCGGCAGATCGTTCATACTCTCACTATTCAGGTGATCGGGCAATGGCAGATGATGGAACAAAAGTTACATTATCGAATGGTGCAAAAATTAGTGGTAAAGAATTTAAGGTTGTTATCTGTCAACCGGATGTTGATAGCGATAATTGCAATTAAAAAATCAGCCTTCGGGCTGATTTTTTAATTTATTAAATATTAAATGATGTCAAGGCAATATTCTCTGATTGTCCTATCAAATACTAAAAGTTCGTCAATGTTATTAACTAATTCTCCATCAAATTTAATTAAGGCTTTCTCAATTGTCTTTGGTATATCATAAAATTTAATTTGGTTATTTAGGTATTTTTCAACTGCTATTTCATTGGCAGCATTTATTATCGCCGCATTTCTACTGTTGTTTTTCAGGCTGTCAAGTGCAATTTGCAGGCATGGGAATCTGTTTAAGTCTGGTTTTTGGAAAGTAAGTTCATTAAGTTCAAGAAAGTTTAAGTTTTTACTTCCTGATGTTATTCTTTCTGGACTACTTAGTGCATAAGCAATTGGGGTTTTCATATCAGGAGTTCCCATCTGTGCAATAATTGAACTGTCAATATATTCTACCATTGAGTGAATAATGCTTTGTGGGTGAATAATTACATCCAGCTCCTGAGAAGATGCACTAAATAACCATTGCGCCTCAATTAATTCCAGCCCTTTATTCATTAAAGTTGCACTATCAATCGAGATTTTTTGCCCCATGCTCCAGTTTGGGTGCTTTACCGCTTCTTTTGCGTTCGCATTTACTAGCTGCTCTTTGGGGGTGTTTAAGAATGGACCTCCGGAAGCTGTCAGAATAATTTTATTTACCCCGGCTTCTTTAAGTGAGACATAATTATAAGGTAGAGCTTGATAAATAGCGCTGTGTTCACTATCTACTGGGATTAATTGAGCATTGTTTTTTTTGACGGTAGTAGTAATTATTGCTCCGCCAGCAACGAGGGACTCTTTATTAGCTAGGAGTATCCTTTTGCCTGTTTTTGCTGCGTGGTAGGTAGGGATTAACCCGGCGCTACCCACGATGGCTGACATAACTATTTGTACATCAGGATGTGCTGCCAATTCTGCTAGTTGTTGTTCAGTATGGAGTACTGTAGTTTTAATTTTGGCTTCATTTAGTCGAGTCTTTAACCTAGCGGCTGTTTCAGGGTTTTTAATCCAGACAAATGCTGGGGAAAATTCCTGACATTGAGTAAAAATTAATTCTAGATTAGAGTTGGCTGATAGTGCAAATACATTATATTTATCTTTATGTAAGCGGATAACATCAAGTGTCGATTTACCAATGCTGCCAGTTGAGCCAAAAATAATTATATTTTGCATTTTATGCAACCCAGATCAAGGCAAATCCAATTGACAGAACTGCGATCAGACTGTCCACCCGATCAAATATCCCACCATGTCCTGGCAAGATATTTCCACTATCTTTGACTTGCGCTACGCGTTTTAGCCATGATTCAAAAAGATCACCGATTACACTAACGACAGTGAGAATTAAAGCAAATTTAATTGCGGTTCGGTAATTTCCGAGATAAACCGCTACATTAAAAAATTTAAGGGTTAGCAGATAGAATATTACTAGCAAAATGCCGCCTGCAGCACCTTCAATGCTTTTACCTGGACTAATTTTAGGGGCAAGTTTACGTTTGCCAAAGGCTTTGCCTACAAAGTAAGCACCACTATCGGCAACCCAAGCTATAGCCATCAAGCTAATTAATTGCCAAGAACCAAATATGGCATGAATTACCACTAAGGAGTAGTAGGCTGGAACGAAAAGGGCAATCGCAAAAAGAGCAATGGTGATTTTTGAAAATCGTTTTGGTGTAAAAATCAAAACCATTGGCACAACAAAGCACCAGATGGTGACGGAAATTATTCGCATAATTTGACTGAAATCATAGTTGATTTGATTTATGGCTACGACTATAGCAGTATTTACTATTAGTAATAATATAGTTTCAGTTAAATTGAACTTATACATTGTAGCAAGTTCATAAATGGCAATCAGGCAAAGTAACCAGCAGGCAACTGAGAATCCCAAGGGAGGGAGTGCAAAAAGAACTATTCCAGCAATAATAAATAGAATGATGGCAGTTATTAGACGTTGCTTTAGCATAGATTACCCCTTTAATTGCTCTGACGTTTTCCCAAATCGCCGTTCCCGTGAATTATACCATTCTATCGCCTTGTCAAGAGCAGTGGTATCAAAATCCGGCCAACATAACTCAGATAAAAATATTTCAGTATAGGCGATCTGCCATAGCATAAAATTGCTAATTCTTGATTCGCCACTGGTTCTGATCAATAATTCTGGTGCTGGTTGACCATTTGTTAAAAGATAATTTGCAAATTCAGCTTCGCTAATCTGGCTAGTTCGCTTTTCTGTTATTATCCGATTTACTGCCTGTAATATATCATATTGCCCACTGTAATCAAGGCAGATATTAAAGTGTAATCCGGAGTTATTCGCGGTTAATTGTTCAGAATGATTGATTTCTTTTAATAGTTGATCATTTAGCCTGCTTCTGTCGCCAATAAATTTTATAATGGCATTTCGTTCGTGCATTTCCGCTAGCTCTTTTTGTAGGCGTTTTAGCATTAATTTCATTAGGAAAGAGACTTCGGACTGTGGTCTATTCCAATTTTCCCGCCCAAAAGCAAATACTGTTAAATGCTTTACTCCAATTGCATCACAATGAATTACCATTTTTTTTAAGGTATTAACGCCTTTTACATGCCCAGCAACTCTTGGTAGAAACCGTCGTTTTGCCCAGCGTCCATTACCGTCCATTATTATGGCAATATGGTTTGGGATTATTGTAGTCATATACACGTTCTAATGATAGTCGAAATGCAATGCCAGATGGCATTGCATTTACGAATTATGATAAAATTTTTATGAGGGTGGATGTTTATTAAACTGTTAATAGTTCTTTTTCTTTATCAGCAGTTAATTTATCAATTTCTACAATAAATTTATCCGTGATTTTTTGAATTTCGTCCTGACCACGTTTATCATCGTCTTCGGTGATTTCTTTATCTTTTAGTTTTGCTTTTAGCTCATTATTTGCATCACGGCGTAAATTGCGAACTGCTACCTTGGCATCTTCAGCTTCGGCTTTTACTACCTTGATTAGCTCTTTACGGCGTTCTTCAGTTAGTGGTGGCATTGGTACACGAACCGTACTTCCATTAGTTGCTGGATTTAATCCTAGATCTGCATCACGAATTGCTTTTTCGATTATACCTGCCATTTTTGCTTCAAATGGTTGCACATTAAGCGTCCGTGCATCGCTAACATTAACTGTTGCAACTTGGTTAATTGGCATCATGCTGCCATAATAATCAACTTGGACATGGTCAAGAATGCCAGCATGAGCGCGACCGGTTCTTATTTTACCTAAAGTGCCCTTGTAATTTTCCAGTGTTTTAGCCATTTTAGTTTCAGTCTGTTTTTTAATTTCGCTGGTCATAAGTTTCCTGTTTTAAATTTTATTCTCTGGGGCAAGATTATATAAAAAATCCAGAATTTTGTCAATTCTGAAAATATGCGCAGGTAAGGTTTAAGCGTTAAAGTTCATAGCCGTTTATGTGCTTTAATGGCTTGAGCAGCTTCCCGCTGTCCTTCTCTTTCTTTTTCAGTTGCGCGTTTGTCATGTAGTTTCTTACCTTTGGCTAGTGCGATTTCCGCCTTAACTTTGCCTTTTTTGTAGTGTAAGTCCAACGCTATCAGGCTATAGCCACGTTGTTCAACTTTACCTATTAGTCGATCTATTTCGCGGCGGTGGAGTAAGAGTTTTTTTAATCGACTAGCATCTGCTCTGATGTGTGTACTTGTCGAGATCATTGGGTTTACGTTAAATCCAATTAGCCAAATTTCGTTATTTTTGATTTTCACATAACTGTCTTTTAGTTGTCCTTTACCAGCGCGGATAGCTTTTACTTCCCAACCTTCAAGTACAACGCCAGCTTCAAATTTTTCTTCAATGAAATAATCGTGGTAAGCTTTCTTGTTACTTATAATACTCATAATGATTTACTGTATAAAAATGATACTTTAATGCACCCGATTCTAACATAAAAGCTGACTGTAAGCTGTTTTTTTGCAGTAGCGGTCGTTAATTTGTTACAATTATCGGTTAATTAACTTTATTTTAAACCAAGGATACGTCTGGGTATGTCCAATGCTTCTGAATTACTGACCTTTCAGGATATAATCTTAAAACTTCAAAATTACTGGGCGAAAGCTGGCTGCGTGATTTTACAGCCTTATGATAAGGAAATGGGTGCAGGAACATCTCATACTGCGACCTTCTTGCGTAGTATTGGTCCTGAGCCATGGTTTGCTGCATATGTGCAGCCATCGCGCCGCCCTAAAGATGGTCGTTATGGCGAAAGTCCAAATCGATTGCAGCATTATTACCAGTATCAGGTGGTATTAAAGCCTTCTCCGGATAATATTCAGGAATTATATCTGGATTCATTGCGTGAATTAGGTGTTGATACGGATACTCATGATATCCGCTTTGTTGAAGATAATTGGGAAAACCCAACGCTTGGTGCTTGGGGGCTTGGTTGGGAAGTCTGGCTTGATGGAATGGAAGTTACCCAGTTTACTTATTTTCAACAGGTTGGTGGGCTTGATTGTAAACCAGTTCTTGGTGAAATTACCTACGGACTTGAGCGGCTAGCAATGTATTTACAGGGTGTTGATAGTGTTTATGATCTTGTTTGGGCACGGACACTAGATGGTAACCATGTAAGCTATGGTGATGTTTTTCATCAAAATGAAGTAGAGCAGTCCAAATACAATTTTGAATATAGTAATGCTCAATTATTATTTGGTAACTTTAATAATTATGAAGTTGAAGCAAAAAGGCTTCTTGAAGCCGAATTAGTATTGCCGGGTTATGAAATGATTCTAAGTGCAGCCCATACATTCAATTTGCTTGATGCGCGGGGTGCTATCTCGGTAACTGAACGAGCTACCTATATTGGACGTATTCGTACTTTGGCAAAACTGGTTGCAGAGAAGTACTACTTGTCGCGAGAGCAACTAGGTTTTCCGTTGATAAAAAAATAATAAAATGAAATGCCCCTTTTGCAATAATGATGATACTCAGGTTATTGATACTCGACTGAGTGATGATAGGATGGTAATTAAGCGCAGGCGAAAATGTATTGCCTGTGATAGGCGTTTTAATACTTTCGAGAAAATTGAATTACAAATGCCTGCTGTTGTCAAATCGGATGGCTCTCGGCAGGAATACGATGAATCAAGAGTGCGTACCAGTTTTATGAAAGCGCTCCATAAACGTCCGGTAGCAACAAAAGATGTTGATGCTGCAATTGAATTAATTCGCCAACAAGCATTAATGCATGGTGAGCGTGAAATAAGTAGCCGAGTTATTGGTGAAATGGTAATGGAGCAACTAGCTAAGCTTGATACGGTTGCTTATATCCGGTTTGCTTCAATATATAGAAGCTTTCAGGATGTTGATGACTTTACTAATATAATCAAACAGGTTGATGATAAATAGATAGTTGTACCTGATTTAAAGTGACTAGAAGTTAAATAGATAGGAAGAAGAGATAATATGCTAAAGATTTTGCAAAAAGCTTATGCTTTTGATGATGTTTTACTGGTTCCGGCTCATTCTGAAGTTTTGCCTAAGGATGTTTCCTTGGCAACAAAATTGACCCGTAATCTTAGCTTGAATATACCAATTGTTTCAGCAGCAATGGATACAGTTACTGAAGCGAGAATGTCTATTGCGCTAGCCCAAGAGGGTGGGATCGGGATTGTTCATAAAAACATGCCTCCTGAACATCAGGCAAGCCGGATAGCAAATGTAAAACGTCATGAGTCAGGTATTGTTAAAGATCCAATTACTGTATCTCCAGATGTAACTGTTCGAGAGCTATTAGGTATTACTAGTAAGAGAAAAATCTCTGGCGTCCCTGTTATTGAGCATGGTAAGGTGGTTGGAATTGTGACAAACCGTGATGTAAGGTTTGAAACCAATCTAGATCAGGCAATTCGTAATGTTATGACCCCTCGGGATCGACTGGTAACCATAAAAGAAGGTGAGTCAGTTAATGATGCGAAAGCATTAATGCATAAGCACCGGATTGAGCGGGTACTAGTAATTAATGATAGCTTTGAGTTAAGAGGACTTATTACCGTAAAAGACATTAATAAGAATGTTGCTTTTCCTCTAGCTAATAAAGATGAGTTGGGACGCTTACGAGTTGGCGCTGCGGTTGGCGCTGGTGGCGATGCTGAAGAACGAGTAAGTTTACTTGTCGCAGCTGGTGTTGATGTAATTGTGGTTGATACCGCGCATGGACATTCGCAAGGAGTAATTGAGCGGGTACGTTGGGTTAAAAATAATTATCCAAATGTTCAAGTGATTGGTGGAAATATTGCAACGGCTAGTGCTGCAAAAGCTTTGGTTGATGCTGGTGCGGATGGGGTTAAGGTTGGTATTGGTCCTGGCTCGATTTGTACTACACGAGTAGTTGCTGGAGTAGGTGTTCCGCAGTTATCAGCTATTGCTAATGTGGCTGACTATCTGGCTGGTACTGGAGTGCCTGTGATTGGTGATGGTGGTATTCGCTATTCAGGTGATATTGCTAAGGCAATAGCTGCTGGTGCAAGCACGGTAATGCTTGGTAGTATGCTTGCTGGGACTGACGAGGCTCCTGGTGATATTGAGCTTTATCAGGGCAGAAGTTATAAGTCGTATCGTGGTATGGGATCGCTTGGCGCAATGGGTAAAGGTTCTGCTGACCGTTATTTTCAGGACTCTGAAGCATCTCAGGATAAATTGGTACCAGAAGGTATTGAAGGACGCGTACCATATAAAGGGACTCTTGCTTACGTTACTCATCAGTTACTTGGTGGCTTACGAGCTTCAATGGGATACCTTGGTTGTGCCAACATTGAGGAAATGTATAAATACGCTGAATTTGTAGAAATTACTTCAGCGGGAATAAAAGAATCACATGTACATGATGTACAGATAGTGAAAGAAGCTCCAAATTATAATATCGGTTAATTTTTAGGATCAATTAGTATGTTTAACATTGTTGAGAAGCATCAGAAATTAGTAAAAGGAATTATGATTACTCTTACAGCTACGTTTGTAGTCTGGGGAGTTAGCGGTTATCTTGGTATGGCTGGTGATGATGGTTATGTAGCTAAGGTTGGTAGTAATAAGCTTTACCTGCAAGATATCGACCGTGCTATGGATCAAAACCCTTCTCAGGGACAGGATAAGATGCAAGTGCTATTTGGCTTGATTAATCGCCAGTTGCTGCTTAACTCAATTGATGATAATCATATGACGGTTACAACAAAACAGCTGCAAAGTGCGATTGCTGCAATTCCTGTTTTTCAGACAGATGGCGCATTTGATCCTAAAAAATATGAGGATTTTCTTAAACAGCGTTACATGACTTCTGCTTCTTTTGAAAAAGATATGGCTAATCAGGAGTTGATTCAGGACTATCTGGATTTCTTTAAAAATTCCTATTTTTCATCAAATGCATTTGAAAGTAAATTTGCTGAAATATTAAGTCGTGAGCGCAATGTGTCTCAATATGTGATTGATCCAAAGCAGTTCTACAGTAAAATAAATCCGTCAGAAAGTGATATCGCTGCTTATTATCAGCAAAATATTGCTAAATTTACTGTGCCAGATCAAGTCAAATTGCAATATATTCAACTATCAACTGATGCAATAGCTAAAACAGTAAAAGTATCAGATGATGAAGTTAGTAAATATATTCAAGATCATCCAGCTAGTGTGGCTAATGAGCAGGTTGATGTTTCCCATATTTTATTTGCAGTACCAGCAGATGCTACCTCAGCACAAAAAGCTGAGATAAAAGCTAAAGCCCAGAAAGTACTTTCTGAAATAAAGGCTAATCCTGCAAAATTCGCTGCTTTAGCCAAACAATATTCTGAAGACCCTGGTTCTGCTGCAAATGGAGGGGATTTGGGGTATTTTGGTAAAGGGGTAATGGTTAAGCCTTTTGAGCAGGTTGCGTTTAACATGAAAAAAGGTCAAATCAGTGATCTGGTCGAGACTCAATATGGCTATCATATACTTAAACTTAATGATATTAAAGGTAATGATATAGCCAGTCAAAAAGCTACTGTTATTGCCTTACTTCAAAAACAAAAAGCTTCAACGCAGCTTCAGTCATCAGTTGAAAAGCTAAATGATGTTGCTTATAATCAGCCAGATAGTCTTACTCCAGCAGCAAATAAAGTTGGTGCAACTATTCAGTCAACCGACTGGTTATCAAAAGGTGCGGCATCTGGACTACTAGCTAATCCTAAATTACAGCAGGCTTTATTTACGGATGATGTTTTGAAAAAACACCATAATAGTGAAGTTGTAGATATGGGCGATGGAAGTTATGTTGTTGCTAGAGTTACTGATTATCAGGCTGCCAAGCAAAAACCTTTGACTGAAGTACGTAGCCAGATTATTGACAGTATGAAAGCTGATCAGGCAGCTCAGATGGCAACGCAGATGGGGCAAATGAACTTAGCCCAGCTACAACAAGGTAAACTTAAACTGAATTTTACTGGCAGCGATAATGTTACTATCACAGGAAACAGTAAAAATATTGATCCGATGGCGGTTCGTCAGATATTTACAACCCCAGCGACATCTTTTCCTGCATATACTGGCGCAGCGAATAAAACTGGTGGTTTTGTTATTTATCGTATTAACAGTCAGACAATTGATAAGAGCTTAATTAGCAAAAATCTTGATTTATTGAAACAGATGTCGGCACAAAATTCGATGATGACGCTAAATGCTTATATCGGTGCATTGAGAAGTAATTATAATGTAAGCTATAAACTGGATAGGATCAAAAACGCTGATTCGCAAACTAATCAAGGGGTTTCTGGAAATTAAAATTACATTTATGATTAAGCAATCAATGCTTTCATATAGTTTAACGATTTTTAGGTAGGCAATGAATCAAAAAACTGTTAATAAGATAGGTTGGTTTGCTTCAATCATGGCAATCCTGATGTACGTATCTTATATTGATCAGATCATGCGCAATATTGCTGGGCATCCCGGCTCGGTAATATTGCCAGTTACAACTACCATTAACTGTTCTGCATGGGCACTTTATGCTTGGAACAAGGAAAAGCGCGATTGGCCTATTATTATGTGTAATCTGCCGGGAATTGTTTTGGGTCTTGTAACTGCTATTACTGCAATAATCTGATTTGATAAGAGAGATCTAATGTTCCCTCCTCGAAATCTTAATGTCGCAATTCTTGGTTTTGGCTTATCTGGTTCTACATTTCATGCTCCACTAATCACTACTATAGCTGGGTTTAAATTAACCCACGTCTTGTCTCGACAAATGGATAAAGTTAAGTCTCTTTATCCAGATGTGATAGTTTGTCAATCAATAGAAGAGGTTTTATCTGTCAAGGAAATTGATCTGGTAATTAATACTCTGCCAAATACAGAGCATTATTCAATTAGCAAAGCTTGCCTAGAAGCAGACAAGCATGTAGTCATTGAAAAACCATTTGTAATTAACTCTTCTGATGGGATTGACTTAATCAAACTGGCACAAGAAAAGAATTTGATATTATCTGTTTATCATAATCGTCGTTGGGACAATGGTTTTCTTACGTTAAGAAAATATTTACCCAAACTGGGAAAGATTCATCTATATCAAGCATATTATGATCGATTCCGTCCTCTGGTTAATCTGACAAAATGGCGTGAGCAAAATGGGGCTGGTAATGGGATACTTTATGATCTGGGTTCACACTTGATTGATCAGGCTCTGGTGTTATTTGGTAAGCCATACGCGGTGTATGCTGATCTGGATATTCAACGTGAAAATGCACTTGCCATTGATTATTTTGAGATAATTTTATATTACGATAGGTTAAGGGTTATCCTTGGCTCTTCTTCAGTAATGGCTTACCCACGTCCGGTTCTTGCCATTCATGGTGATAGAGGGAGTTATGTTAAGTGTGGGGTGGATCCTCAGGAAGAGCAGCTAAAAGCTGGAATTACTCCGTTAGGTGAAATTTATGGTATCGATAATCAGAATCGACCTGATTTGATTTCTGGTGCGGATAATGTTCTATGTAAATTAGATCCTGAGAGGGGTAGTTATAATCATTACTACCATCAATTGTATCAGTGTATTACGAATAATGCTATCAATCCTGTTGTGCCGGATGATGCACTAAATGTAATTAAACTTATTGAATTATGCCAGCTTTCTTCTAAACAACGAAAAGTAATTGAATGTCTAGATCTGTTGTGATCTTTTCCATTTAATCAAGAATAATTAATTGTTCGGCTATTAGTGATTTTGGTATTTTGCCATGAAATTCGGTTATTTATACTGAAGAATAATATTGTGATTAGGAGGAACAACTCAGGTATAATCTCATGATAAAAAACATCTGGAGGATATACTATGCTAAAACCTTTTTTAGTGATTGCTATAAATATTTTTGCAGTAAATAATGCTTTTGCAGTAAATAATGATTTACTGTCTGGAACTGAATCCCCAGTTTCAGTAACTAGCACTTCAGATCGTAAATGTTACTTATATCAGGATAGTACGGTTATCACTAAAAGTAATGATTCTGAAGCTGGAGAAGTTATTTTGATAAAGGCAGTGCCCGATAAAAAGTGTAAATGGGATAAATCAGCTTGGAAGATTACTGGACCTGCAAATTATTACTTTGGCAAGTACCGGAATCTTATTTTTGTTGATAATGGTACCGGACCTGACTTACGGCAAATTTCAATTTTTGATATTAATAATCATATTCAGCAGTTTAATGATAGTTATGTAGCGCCAGTAAATATTAATAAAAATCAGTTCACATACTGGCAGCCAGCTGCAACTATCGCCACTAAAGAGAATTGCGATAAATTTGCTGAAGCTAGTAAAACTGGACTTACACCTCAAATTCAGAAGCAGATACAAGTGAATCTTTTAAATAGCTCACTATCTGCGATTCCAGCAAAAAAAGTAAGGTGTGAGCTTAGCCAATAGGAGATGTTGTATTTTTGCAATCAAAAATTTGCTATAATATACTGATATGTAAAGTATAAATTCTAAAATATAAGATTTATGGGTTTATACTTTCAAATTTTAATTTAAACCGGGTAAAATATTCCCTGATAACTATAACCTGTTTAAATTAGCCAAATATGCTACGAATAATCCGTTTCCTTATTAATTATCTAAGTCAGCTTCTCCCTCCCTCCCGTATTTAATTATGGTTTAACTAATATAGCATATTGTTTACATAATTTTGGGATGGAATTTTATGGTAAAAAAACCATTAATTAAAGCCAAGCCAAGAAATCACTATCACTGGCGCAATGATTTACTTTTATGGGTTTTGTTGCTAACTATCGCCGTGCTGCTTTTAAAAGGCTGGCACGATATGCATTCAACCTTTTCTACTCCGTCTGGTAATCTTGAAGTTAATCTTGATCCGCATTTACTGCCTTACTATACACTACGTACAACAATGCGGTTACTTCTTGGTCTGATTTTTTCCTTGCTCTTCACGTTTATTTTTGGCGTATTAGCAGCGAAATATAAAGCGGCAGAGAGGGTAATTCTGCCATTTGTGAATTTTATGGAATCAGTGCCACTGGTAGGTTTTCTGACATTTACAACCGTAATGTTTATCGCACTTTTTCCACATAATATTATGGGGCTTGAATGTGCTGCCATTTTTGGCGTATTTACTGGTCAAGCATGGAATATGATGCTGATATTTTATCAAACGATCAGAATTGTACCAAATGAATTAAATGAGGCATCACGAATGTTTCACCATGGACCATGGACGCGCTTCTGGCGGATTGAATGCCCATACTCAATGCCGG
>JBDHRI010000170.1:0-3377 GCA_039807465.1 Burkholderiales bacterium
CAAAAGTTCATATCTCCCTCCATAACCTCCTGACCATTGGTCAGGAACATGTTATGGGGTTTATAGCTTTATTCTATGTTAGTTTAACTTCTGATTTAACTCAACCCTCCTTACTCCTCGACCTTTATTGCTTATTATTCATTATCTAATTAATTGTATTAAACACTGCCATTTTGGCAGATTGTTTAAGTGTTATCCTTCTGATAAAATCCCGCTATATTTGGTTAATAATTGGGGGAATTATGCAGTTTGAAAATGAGTTACATCCTGTCCTAACTCAAGCTATTAATAGCATCAAGTTTTTTTCGAAGATGAAATACGTTTTTTATCTAAAAGATAGACATGGTAACTATTTAGCGATGACTGATTATGCTGCACAGGTATATGGGCTCGAAAATATCGAATTGGTAATGGGTAAGTCGATTATTGACTTCATGGGGAACAACCATCCTAAAATAAGTAAACAGACGATGGAACTAGAGGAGCTATTAATTAAATCGGATGCAGAAACAATGTCAGCTATTAATTTTTTTTCCTATAAAGATAATGTTCATGCCAGATTAGTACTAAGGACAAAACTTGTAGATAATGAAACTAGTGATGTCCTTGGAATACTTTGTCAGGAAATTCCGTCTGGCTTAAATAATGAATGTATGTCAATTATGGATTCACTGGGTGATAACTTAGATATTAAATTTCCTGATGCCAGCTTTAATCCAGTAATTGATAAACTTACACTTTATGAACATGAAATCTGTTTTCTGGTTTCAATTGGTTGGAGTCTTACGCAGATTCAGAATTTCTTAAACCGCTTATATAGAGAACATTCCCGTTCATTAGATGCTATTATTAAGAAGAAAAATGCAATTTGTAGCAAATTTGATCTTGAATTTAATCATATTTCTAACCTGAAAGAATTCTTAGTAAAAAATGGTGTTTATAAACAAATTCCACAGAGTTTATTAAATCATTTACAGGGTTCATACATGGTGCATTAGGTTTGTATATTATGCGATTTTGCTACGAAAAGCTTTTAGCGAATAAATTTTACTTGCAAGTAAAGGAAGAGCGATTGCTATTGCAAGTGACATGGCAATAGTTATAGCTACTAACTCGGCTTTTAGCGTGATAAACTGTAATGCAAAGGTAAGTATTGGCGTAAATCCCATTGCTAATGAAAATTTTTCAGAGCCAAATTTCTCAATACACAGCTGTCCAAAATAAAGTGGTAGCACCAGTGTTATCATGCCAATAATAATTCCCTTGAAAATAATTGTCCCTGTAAATAAATGAAACTCATGTCGATAGATAATTAATATCAGTGGTAGAATTAGTAATAGCCAGTAGCGTAATGCTAGGATTTGACGTGAATTCATTCCTTTATTATTAAGTCCTTTGGATGCTCTTAGATATAAGTATAATGATAATCCAGTTAGCATGGTGACTAATATTCCAAGGCTGGCTTTCATTAAGGAAAAATCACGGAATGTTACAAAATAAAATAATACAAAGGTAATTGCTATCATTATGCCTTGAATTATATATACTGGTTTACGGGTGGTTACTGCCATTACTAGGGCACCAAAGAAACTAGGCCAGCCAAGATAACTAAAGACGAAAATAAATGGGGTATAGGTAAGAGGAATTATAAATCCGGCAATCCACATAAAAGTTGTAGTTGCAATCACTTTACTGATTCCAGACCAAATGTTTTTATCTTTTATTATTCTGATATAGGTTTGTTTATTTTGTCTAGAATTAAGTAAATGAAAGCTCATGACTGCTGTGGCAGCAGAAATAAATATCAAAATATCATGATTAATATCTTGTCCCCAGAAATAGATTATAATAGGGGCGATTGCGTTAAATGCTAGAAAAAGAATTAAATAAATCATGTTTCATACTTCTAAAATAGTTTATGTCATGATTATATTGAAGTTCTTCATGTTTTCATACCTTGTTTTTGCCAGGGGTTATTTACCATATGCTTGAATTATTTATTGATAGACTTGCTAGCTTGGCTAATATGCTCCCAACCCAGATAATTGGGGTTAAAGATCTTAATTCACGCTACCTTTATTGTTCACCAAATTTTGCTAGGCTTCTTGGCTATTCCGTCGAAGAAATAGTTGGCAAACACGATATGTTTATTGGTGAAGAGAATAATGCTTTACGAATTTGTGAAGATAAACAAATTATTCATGAGCGTAGGGCTTTGCCATTTATTCATATCGATAAAATAAAGGGGAAATTAACCCCATTAACTTTTATTAAATCGCCAATTATTGATGAGAAAACTGACGTTGTAATTGGGATCTTATGTCAGGTATTTGAGTTTGCCACTCTTGATCCGGCACAGCAGATTATTAATATGTATCAGAATTTGAATCTTACCCAAAAGCAAAACCAGCAATTACCCAATTTGAGTAAGCGTGAAAAGCAGATAGTCTTTTTATTTCTTGCTAATTTGAATAGTGCTGAAATGGTCGAGATTATCTATCAGATGGAGGGTAAGAAAATTAGTAAGGGAACCATTGATTGTGTATTTACGGATCAATTATTTCACAAGTTTGGGGTATATAATCGGCAGGCTTTATATGTGAAGCTTGTTAAGCTTGGTTATAATCGGCTTATTCCTACCGAGATGTTGCCAGCAACCACAATTGCCTTAGATACTCATGATGTTTATTAAAAGTTAAAATATTTAACGACTAGATTATGATCCTGCACAATTATGCATGGTCGGCAAAGGCTTTGCGGTATATATTTATCATATCCCATCTTACGTGCTCTGGCTACCAGTTTAACTATGTCATTATCTTCAATTCCAAATCTGGGGCAGATTGATTCACGAACTATTCTTGATAGAGTTCCATAACTAATTTCAAGAATTTGTGATGCCATTCGTTGGCTGATCCCTGACACCATCAAAAAAAGAACTTCATGCTGGCGATTGGTTAATTGTACCTTAAATTTAAAATCATCCGGCATAGGGACTAGGAAATTTGCCTGCAATGATTCGGTTAATGAGAAATACTCCTGAATTCCCCACATGCTATATCCCGAAATAATATGTTCTACAGCAACGACGGTTGCATCTTTATCAAAGTTAGGAATAGCATGTATCAATAAAGACTTATATTCTCCTTGATACGGCCAGAATGCGATATACTGTACTGGGGTTTTGTCCTTAATGATTATCTCATAAATTATGCTGACAATTTTTTCGATATCGGCAGAGCGATGGAATTTATTTAGTGAATTATCACTACTTCTATTTTTATCGTAGTAACTATTTGACGAGTTAAAGATATCGGTGATTTTGCCACTAGGAGTTTTAGTAGTGATGGAGAGCTGATCTCTGGCTTTTTCATTAA
>JBDHRI010000033.1:0-16044 GCA_039807465.1 Burkholderiales bacterium
GTTACGTATATATTCTACTTTATGGTCTATTTTACTCTCAACGTGAGATAAAGTGGATAAAATAGGATAGAGTTGCTATAATAGAGTAATTCTACATTTTATAGATTGAAATTATTATGATAGTTACAACCACAAATGATGTGCCGGGAAAAGAGATCATTCAGGTTCTTGGTATCGTACACGGGATTGTCGTTAGGACGCCAACGATTGCTCAGGGATTTTTGGGGAATATCAAAAATATTCTGGGTGGACATAATCAGGCATTTACTGATATGTGTGAGCAGACTCGCGAGCATGCTTACCAGAATATGATTCTTCAGGCTCAGGCAATGGGTGCTAATGCAATTGTAGCCATGCGTTATGATTCTGATAGCGTTGGTGGTGATCAGACTCGCGCAAATGAAGTTTTCTGTTATGGAACAGCGGTAATCGTCAGGTAAGTTTTATTGATATTATCCAAAGCCAGGTTAGTTCCTGGCTTTTTTATTGGGAAGTGCGAACTATTTATTTACTTTTTATGTTACTGAAAGCGCTGTCTGCTGTAGATAAAAATGCAGCTATTGGTACTAAATGATATAATTATAGCTATAAAACTGATTGAATAAATCCCCATATTGGAATGGGGTATTTTAATGTAAATTAGAGATTTAATAAAAATAAATAGAAACAGATTATTAAAGTAGAGTTATAGATGAAAAAGTGGCAAAAAATATTGCTGATTTGTGTTTTTGCTTTTGCTTTTCTTGGTAGTATTGTTATAAATATGCCAGCATGGATGGTGGGTACCTTAGTTTACAAGTATTCCAAGCATAAATTGGATACAATTAATGAACAGGGAACGTTCTGGAATGGTAGAGCCATGTTAATTGCGATTGATAGGGAAGGTAAAACAGCCGTTCCTTTAATTGTAATTGGCTGGAAAATCAGGCTTGGACTGACCAAGCTGATAGATATCAATTTTTCTTCTTCCAATCAAACTATAGCAAATGCGGCATTAACAAAAACAGGGTTACTAGTTGATAACGTTAATCTTTCATTGTCGCTAGATCAGATTACTCCACTAGTTGAAAACTTGAATAGTTTAAGTCTTTCAGGTAATGTTCATTTGACAGCAAACAAATTGACAATTTCTAATAAAATGCAGGGCAATATCGATATTAAACTTGATAATGTTGCTTCAGGAATGGCTCCAGTTAATCCGATTGGTAGCTATCATGTTGCACTTGACCTTTCCAACTTGGGTATCAATATTGATAGTAATCCTGACTCAGTTATAACTATAAGTGGCTCTGGCAGTGCTAATAGTTTAATGTTAAGTTCCAGAGTTAAACAAGACAAAAAAGAACAGTTGTTACAATTTATGACTATGCTTGGAATACCTCAGGCAGATGGTTCATACCAGTTTAAAGTATTTTAGATAATGAACTTTATTTATGGGCTTCATAGTGTTGAAGCATTATTAAAAAATAATCCCGAGCAAGTCGAGGTTGTTTATATTGATAGTCAGAGACAAGATAAACGGGTCGTTCAACTTATTGAATTATTGGATACCGCTGCCATCAAATACGAACATGTTGGTAAATCACTTCTTGACAAAAAAGCAGCCGGGGTAAATCATCAGGGCATAGTTGCTATAATGGCACATAAATCAGCTTCATTACTTCCACAAATGAGCCTAAAGGATTTCCTTAAAGAAAAAGCTGCTAATGATTCATCAATAGTTATTGTTCTGGACGGTATTACCGACCCACATAATCTTGGAGCAATAATTCGTACCTGTGACTGTTTTGGTGTTGATGCGGTAATTGTTCCTAAGGATAATTCGGCAAGTGTTAACGCTACTGTTGCTAAAACTTCGGCGGGTGCAGTTAATTATATTCCTGTGATTGTAGTTAATAACTTAGCACGCACACTGGAAGAGTTAAAAGAACATAATTACTGGATTGCAGGGACTACTTTAGCTGAAAATTCTGTTGAGTTATTTGATTTTGTTCCTGATAAAAAAATCGTTTGGGTTATGGGTAGTGAGGATAAAGGTATTCGGCGACTAGTTGCTGAAAATTGTGATTATTTGGTTAGCATTCCAATGGAAGGTAATACTCAATCATTGAATGTTTCCGTTGCAGCAGGTGTGGTTTTGTCATATACAAAATATGTAAAGAAAAAGAATTAATTTAGTTAGGGTAATAGTTTGTAATTATGGATATCAATCAACAGTTAACGATAATAAAAAAAGGCGTGGAAGAGTTGTTGCTCGAAAGTGAGCTTATTGAAAAATTAAAGCAAAATCGTCCGTTAAGGATAAAAGCCGGATTTGATCCTACAGCTCCAGATTTGCATCTTGGACATACTGTCTTACTTACTAAAATGCGTCAGTTACAGGATTTGGGACATCATATCATGTTTCTTATTGGTGACTTTACTGGGATGATCGGTGATCCTACTGGTAAAAATGCTACCCGTCCACCATTAACTCCAGAACAGATTAAAATAAATGCTGAAACTTATACCAAGCAGGTATTTAAAATACTTGATCCACAAAAAACCGAAATCTGTTTTAACTCGACTTGGTTATCTGAACTTGGAGCAGCAGGGATGTTAAAACTTGCTGCTAGTCAGACCGTTGCTAGAATGCTTGAGCGCGATGATTTTTCAAAACGCTTTAAAAATAATCAGTCTATTTCGATCCATGAGTTTATGTATCCATTATTACAGGGATATGATTCAGTTGCTATGAAAGCTGATATTGAATTGGGTGGTACTGATCAAAAATTTAATCTTTTGATGGGGCGTGAGTTACAAAAGCAGAATAATCAGCCATCTCAAGTAGTTTTAATGATGCCATTACTTGAAGGGCTAGATGGTGTTAATAAAATGTCAAAATCATTAGGTAATTATATTGGCATCGCCGAATCAGCAACTGAAATCTTTGGCAAAATTATGAGTGTTTCTGATGATTTGATGTGGCGTTATTTTGATCTGGTATCATTAAAATCCCCTGAAGAAATTAGTGAGCTTAAATTGGCGGTTACTAATGGTGAAAACCCACGTAACGTCAAAGTTAAATTGGCGATGGAGTTAGTTGCTAGATTTCACGATCAAGAAGCAGCAAATGCTGCGTTAGCTGATTTTGAGACTAAGTTTAAGCGTAATGAGATTCCTGAAGATTTACCTACGCAGGAATTAGCTCTTGAGACGGCTAGTATTGCTATCGGGGTCTTATTAAAGCAGGCAGGATTGGTTGCTTCAAGTAGCGAAGGTATGAGAATGATAGAGCAGGGTGGCGTTAAAATTGATGGTGAAAAGATTAGCGATAAGAACTATCAATTAGCCAAAGGGAATAATTTTGTTATTCAGGTAGGCAAGCGTAAGTTTGCCAGAATTAATTTAATTTGAGTTTGACTTGATTATTGATGATAAATCTTATTTTATTGATTAGTAATTTGTGCTGGAGTAAATAAACTCTAGATCCGGCTATAGAGAATAAGATTTATCATTCGTTCAAAAAGGTCATCAAAATCCATTGGGCAGCGTAACGGCAAATTTTGCTGCTGGGGAATGTTTTTTAGCATATTCATCAATACACAAATTACAAAATCAATTTTGTCCGTAGGTTCATTGCGTGACATGTAATAAACACCAAGAATTTTATAGAAAAAATCTCTGACATTATTTACCATATTAGTAAAGTATTGATGTGAAAAATTCTGATCTGGAGAAGTTGTTTCGCGAACAAAGATTTTAAGCCTACTTTGCCCATTTCTTGAGAGAAACATCTGGTGAAATGCCCAGATAATTTCACGCAGTCTTGCTTCCATTTGCGTTGAATCAAGTGAAATAAAGGCATCAGCATTAAGTTCATTTAATAGTTGTTCAACTTCATCTACTAAAAATACAACCACAGCTTTGTAAAGCTCTGCTTTTCCTCCAAAATGATAGGATATCGCTGAGAGATTAACCCCAGAGTCATTTGCGATATCACGAACTGATACAGTGTCATAACCATATTCACCAAAAAGCTTTATTCCTGTATCAATTAGTTTATTGTACGTGCTATCCATCGTTTATTGTACTGCCAGTAAAATGTTTTAGTTATTATAATAACACATATATCGGAAAGGCGGATTTACCACCATTTTGGTGCTTCAATACTTTTAAAGACATTTCTTAAACCTTCTTTCCACTGTTTCCGGATGCGGTTAAGAGTTTCGTCATCTTCTTCTATAGTGTAGCTGAGAACTGAGGGTATGTTTTCTCCTATTTTTGTATCTGGTAAATAGCTGATTTTTATCGGGAGTCCAACTGACAGATTGGAGCGCATTGTTGCATCAAATGAAACAATAGCGCACTTGATGGCATCATCAACGGATGAACTATGATGTATAGTTCGATCAAGCATTGGCTTGCCGTACTTTAATTCTCCAATCTGAAAAAATGGTGTTTCAGGTGTTGCTTCAATAAAGTTACCAGCAGGGTAAATCATAAATAATTTTTGTAGCTCACCTTTTATTTGTCCACCTACAAGTAAAGAGCAGCTAAAGTCAGTACCACTATCCCGTCGGGTATGACGTTCAATAATTTTTCGCGTTAAATTCCCAATTGTTTTGGCAACTTCAAACATTGATTCTAATGTATATAAGTTCCCTTCCTGCTTATTTTCAATATCCTGTTTTAAGGTGGAAATTATTTCTTGTGTTGTTGCCAGATTCCCAGAATTTAATACTACGATTTCCATTACCCCAGGTAGTGAAAATACATGAGTTTTACAAAATAAGGAAATATTATCAATTCCAGCATTAGTTCTACTATCTGAAGCAAATACCAGACCAGATTCAAGTTTCATTGCTAAACAATAAGTCATTATTAATTTTTCCTCTATTGATTATTACTTACTAATGACGATACAGTAATTTGTTCACTCCCACCACCAATTCTACAACCACGAATTGGTCCAGCATCAAGATAATCAAGTCCATAAGCCATTTCGATATGATGTTCCCCAGCTCGGCATTGATTACTTATGTCAAAGCTATACCAAGCATTATCCAGCCAGACTTCAGCCCAAGCATGACTTGCAGTGTGGCTTTCATCGGTTGTATATAGATATCCGCTTACATAGCGGGCTGGAAATTTCATTAACCTACAGCAGGCAATAAAAATATGTGTGTGATCCTGACAAACACCACCACCAAGGATAAATGCTTCACTAGCTGTATTTGCTGAGTGTGTAACTCCTCGAGTATATGGAACAATTTCTAGTATTTGTGCCGATAAATAATCAAGCATTGATACCTTTGTGTTTAGATCAGTAGTATTACAATATTGATATCTTGATTTAACCTGATTGCTAAGCTCTATCATTCCTGTGTGTAAATTTGATAATTCTGTGTGATTCAGGTAGTACTCCAGTGGCAAAGTACCTTTTTCTGGATTGGGCTTGTCTTTATCAACCAGAACTTTTCCCGAAGCTATTATTTCAATTAGATTGATTTGGCGGTTAATGTTTAAAAGATGACTTTTATTATTAAACCAGTCAACAAATGGAATAAGGGCACCTGGGGTTTCCAGATGCCATTCAATGATACTTTGGCGGTGGTGATTGAAGGGGGTTAGCCTCAATAATTGAATACTTTCGCGTAAAGGTTCACTATAACTATAATTGGTCGTGTGCTTAATCGTCAAAATCATACCGTGACAAAATATCCTTCCTGGATGGCGATAGCCAGTTTTAATACATCGTTTTGTAGTTGTTTGATATATTCTGCGGGTGTTGCCGTTTCAATATCTTCCAGCTGGTCATAACGTAGTTTGGTAAGTAGCTGGGAACTAACGCGCATAACATTTCTGCGTTTATCACCCCCAATTATATCAGCTATCGTATGTATTCTTTCATTGCAGTAACGTAAACTTCTTGGAATGCTACGATTAAATAACAAAAATTTAAATACTCTTTGTTGAGAAGGTACTTCCATGAATGTTTCCTGATACGCTTCGAAAGAACTAACTGCTTTTAATAGCATGTTCCAAGTATAATACTCAGAATAATTACCGATACCTTGCAATTTTGTTTGCGCTTCAAGTACACGTAAAGTTTGATCTGAACGTTCAAGATATGTACCAAGTTTCAGGAAGCGGTAGCTTAGCGTTTCTGGCATGGTAACATCAATAGTTCCCTGTATTAGGAATAATGATTGCTGTAACCACTCTTTGACGGCTTTTAAAGGAAGATGCTGGATCTTTTGAAATTCAAGCCAAGTTTGATTGATTGCCTCCCATAGTTCGGTACTGAGACGGCTACGTTCTGATCTGGCATTTTCACGTGCAGCTTCAAGGCAGAATCGAACTGACGAATTAGTATTGCCATTAAGTAGGAAATTACTAACCTTACCTATATTAAGGTCATTCTGATCATTGGGATGCTGCGCCCTAAAATCAGCATCTGCGGTTTGTATCTGTAATGGCAGGGAATAAAGCTGATTAATATCACCTTCAAATGGAAGTCCAGGCTGAAAACATGCGTCCAATAAACGGATGGTAGATTCAGCTCGTTCAAGGTAACGGGTTAACCAGAATAAATTTGATGCGGTACGGCTTAACATCAGAAAACCTCCTTAGCTTGATTAATATCATTTAGTATCCATGTATCTTTAGTTCCCCCACCCTGAGAGCTATTTACAACCAAAGAACCTTCGGTTAGTGCAACTCGGGTTAAGCCACCTGGCGTGATTCTGGTTTTTGAGCCAGATAGTACAAATGGTCGCAAATCTATGTGGCGTGGTTTCAGATCTTCATCAAGCCAGATCCCACATGTAGAAAGACTTAATGTCGGTTGAGAAATATAACCATCTGGTTTTGTCTTGAGAATTTTTGCAAACTCTTCTCGTTCTGCTTTGGTACTTGCTGGTCCGACTAACATTCCATAACCTCCAGCACCATGAACTTCTTTAACAACTAGTTTATCCAAATTATCAAGGGTATAAGCTAGGTCTTCAGGGTTACTCAAAATTCTAGTAGGTACATTTTGTAAAATTGGCTCTTGATCAAGATAAAACTTAATCATTTTAGGTACATATGGATAAATTGATTTATCATCTGCAACTCCAGTACCAAGAGCATTGGCAATCGCAACTCCTCCTGAACGATATACTTCAATTAATCCCGGAACGCCTAATTGTGAATTTGGATTAAGTGCCAATGGGTCAAGGAAAGCATCATCAACACGACGATATAAGATATCAACCTGTTTGGGTCCATAAATTGTTCGCATCCAAACACGATTATCTCTTACAAATAAGTCGCGACCTTCAACCAGTTCACAGCCCATTTCTTTAGCTAGAAACGCATGTTCATAGTAAGCGCTATTATATGGTCCGGGTGTTAGTACTGCGATAGTTGGGTTTTCACTAAAAGCACATTCTTTTAATGTAGTTTGTAGTAGTAGTGGATAGTGATCCACAGGTGCCACATTATAATTCTTAAAGAGTTCGGGAAATAGACGTTGACTCATCCTGCGATTTTGTAGCATGTAAGAAACACCGCTAGGAACTCTTAGATTGTCTTCCAGAACGTAATAGTTACCATCGCTATGGCGTATTAAATCTACTCCACAAATATGAGAATAAACTTTATGTGGCAAATTATGGTTTATCATACATGCCTGAAACTGAGCATTATTATAGATTTTTTCGGCTGGGATTACATTTTCTTTAAGGATTCTACCTTCGTGATAGACATCGTCAAGAAACATATTAAGTGCTTGTACCCGTTGTTCAAGTCCTTTTTCCAAAAAAGCCCATTCTTTGGCATCAATAATTCTTGGAACTGGGTCTGATGGAATTAATCGTTCTGTACCTTGTTCTTCACCATATACGGCAAAAGTTATTCCGATTCTGCGAAATAATAAATCAGCTTCAGCCATTTTTCCATTCAGGTAGCCTGATGGATGACTATTAAGCCAGTCAAGGTAGGGAACATAGTGAGCCCGTGCATCACCATTACTATTAAAAATCTCATCAAACATGATCTAATCCCCAAAAAGTATGTTAATTATTTAGTGATATTTTTAAGTGCTGCAATTACAATCAAATTGTAGTCTGGGTCAGATGGAATACCTTTGATATCCTGCATTGCTTTAGTGTACTGTTTCAAAATAGTACTCTGGCTACATTGTTTTAGATTGCTAACGTTGTTTGCAATCTGAGGGTAAAGCTTAGCATCGATTGCGGCTATCTGACTGCGAAGTGTAGTTAAATCTGGAGTTATAGCCGGGTCGGGAGCATCGGCTGGTACAGTTTTCCAGTGCTCAATTAATTGAGTTTGAATTTGCTTTGAAATATCCATCTGAATTTGGATAAAAACCATTAATTTGTCTGCATTTAGCTGATATGTATCGGCTATATTTAGGCTATTTTGTAGTACACCAAGTTCCTGTTTTGCGTCATAGACACTGGATTTTTTAATGTATTTATATGCCGCAACCCCCATCATTAATGAGTTACGTTGTGCCATAAGGTTAAACATCGAATCAAGAGATTTAGTGTTACATTGTGCTGCATAGGAATTTGCGCTAAAGGCGAGTAGTGTGATGGCGATAAATTTAGTGGTTTTTTTGTAACATTTTGATAACATTCAATTATCCTGAAAATTATAGTTCTGGTTAAAAATAAAAACTTAATTTTTTTAATCTGTGAACATCAATTATAAGCTATAGTTAGTATTGTGTTTATATAAATTTGATAATTATTTGACAAAAAACAAACGTTTGTTTTAAAATCTGGTTTATTAACATTGTTAGTTTAAAAGTTGATTTAGTATGAGTATGTGGACAGAACGCCGAACTATTGTTGCCTATGCATTAAGTCTGCTGGCATTGGCTGAAATTATTGATCTTACCATTGTTTCCGTTGCTATTCCTGATCTGATGGGAGCACTTGAAGCTAATATCAATGATATTTCATTAACAATGACAAGTTATATTGTGGCTGCGGCAATATGTATTCCCCTGACTGGTTTGATGACAACCAAGTATGGCACAAGAAATGTTGCTTTAATGTCAATTTTGATTTTCGGTATTTCATCAGTATTGTGTGGAACTGCTACAAGTTTACACCAAATGATTATTTATCGACTTATTCAGGGGATTGGCGGTGCATTTTTACCAGCACTTGCTCAGGCTTATGTAGTTGAGAATTATACCGAGCAGGAACAGCCCAAAATAATGTCGGTAATTACAATCTGTATTGTTCTTGGTCCTATTATTGGTCCGGTTATGGGTGGGTATATTGTTCAGAATATGAATTGGCGCTGGATATTTTATGTAAATGTACCAATCTGTATTGCCGGATTTGCTCTTATCAGTATTTTTATGGATAAGGTAGTTAAAAAAGATATAAAAATTGATTATATTAGCTTTGCGTTTATGGCAATTGGTATTGGTTGTCTGGAATATTTTGTTGATGAGGGTAATACCAATAACTGGTTTGAGTCTTTTGAAATGATCTGTTTCCTAGCTTTGGCAATCATATTTATCGGGTTTTTTATCTGGCGTGGCTTACTAGGTTCCTGTGTAGTAAATTTCAGGGTATTTACTAATTTTAATTTTGTGTTTTCCTGTTTTGTAATGTTTGCTTTTTTCTCGCTTTTGTCTGGTGGATTAACCTATTTTTCGGCGATGTTACAAAATGTTTATGGAATGCCTGTTGACACAGCTGGTTACTTACAAGCTCCACGCGGGGTAGCTGCTATTATTGGGGCTCCAATATATATGGGGCTTAGCAAGAAAATTGATGCTAGGATTCTGATGATTTTTGCCATGATTTTGACAGGAGTTTCTTCTCTTGCGATGAGCTTTATGAGCCCATTACCAAGCTATGCCTTGATTCTTACGCTGGTTATACTTCAGGGCTTTGGGATGATTGGAGTTTTTGTGCTTTTGATGTCTATTGCTTATATTGGTGTTCCTGATGCAGAAAGTGGTGATTGCTCTGGAGTATTCAATTTTGCTCGTAATTTCTCAAGTTCAATTGGTGCTGCGGTAGCCGCAACTATGATTGCACGTAATCAGCAGGTAGTCTGGAATGATCTTTCAGCTAAAATTTCAGAATATGCTACCGGTTTTCGCTACTGGTCGCAAAGCCTAGTTGGCTTACCTAATACAGATACAAAAATTCAGATTAGTGCACTTCTTGTTCGTCAGTCAGCAGTATTACAATCCTATCTTGATATGTTTTATCTGACTGGGATTATACTAATTGCACTTTGCTGGATGCCATTATTTTTGAAGCGTCCGGATCCTAATGCTAAACCGCATATGGGGCATTAGGCTAAACTTAAAGAATTTTGAAACTCTAAATGCAAACTTATATATGAGGACAAGTAAATGAAAAAAGCTTTAATCGGTGGCGGAATTATTGTTGTTACCTTTGCCGCTATCTATGGTTATTATCGTTATACGATAAACTATCCTAGTACAGATAATGCTTACGTTAATGCAAATCTTATCAATGTCTCACCAAAAGTTGGTGGTTTTGTTCGTAATGTTTATGTGAAAAATAATCAGGTAGTTCATAAAGGAGATCTTCTGGTTGATATTGATCCACAAGATTATTCCCTACAGGTAGATAAATCCAATCAAAACTTGATCCTAGTACAGCAGCAGGCTGATACAGTGAAGCAACAAATAGCCAATGCCGAAGCTACTTTGGCATCAGCCAAGTCAGATTACAAATTTGCATCGGATATGGCAACCCGCTACACTGCATTATATAAAGAAAATGCTGGATCGTTACAAGATATGCAAAAATATGTAAATCAGGCAACTCAAGCCAAACAGGCTATGGATCAGGCAAAAGTGGCTTTGGCACAAGCTAATTCTCAATATGCCGCAGCCAAAATACAAATTGATGTTGCTAAGGTTGAATTGGCAAATGCACAAAATAATAGCGGTTATACTCAGGTAAGAGCTAGCACTGATGGCTATGTAACTAATCTTAATCTGATTCCTGGGCAGTTGGTACAGTCAGGTCAGATGCTATTTGGACTGGTTGATGACAGCAGCTGGTGGGTAGATGTGAATTATAAAGAAACCCAATTGGCAAGAATCAAGCCCGGACAGAAAGCTACGATTAAGCTTGATATGTATGATCATGAATATACTGGAGTTGTTGATAGTATTAGCCGGGCAAGTGGCAATACCTTTTCTTTATTACCCGCACAAAATGCTACTGGTAATTGGGTCAAAGTTACCCAGCGTTTTACCGTAAGAGTCAAACTTGCTGATGATCCTAAATATCCATTGCGAGTTGGGGCAAGTAGTGAAGTGACAGTTGATACTGTTGGTAAATAGCGAGAATTAATATGAAACTTAAACAGATAGCTCTAATCAGTAGCTCAGCCATTATCTCGTCTTGTGCTCTACTAGGACCAGATTATCATGAGCCGCAGTTAAATGCACCTCAAGCGTGGAGTGCTAGAGATGGAAACACAGCACAGTCAATTGAAAGTATGCCAGATATGGCTTGGTGGCAAAAATTTAATGATTCTCAGTTAAATACGCTAATCGAAAGTGCATTAGTTCATAATAATAATCTTCAGGTGGCTATGGGGAATTTACTACAAGCACAGGCTTCGCTGAAAAAAGCTCAGATGGGCTGGGTACCCACACTAAGCATAGGTGGAACCGGATTTGCCGGGCAGTATTTTAACCCCGGATTTCAGAATAATAGTGGTTATCCGCTTTTAAACTCGGTAAATCAGAATAATCCACAAAATTTTGATGGTTATGCTTTTGGCGCCATGCCAAGTTATACTTTGAATGTATTTAGTCTTATTAAGCAGGGTGAGATTGCCAAATTAAATGTTGCCTTGCAGAAACAGTCAGTAAATGCGATGCGCCTAGCTGTCATAAGTCAGGTAGCTAATAGTTATTTTACGCTCCTTGGTTTACATAAACAGCTTGAATTACAACAGCAAATGCTTGCAGATGCTAGAGATTTGCGTAAGTATAACCAGATTCAGTATCGTAAAGGTAGTATTGGACAGTTAAATCTTGAGGGACTTGATCAGTTTATTTCAAGCCTTGAAGCTAAAATACCTGAAATAGAAGATAGTATAACCCAGACAGAGAATGCACTCCAAGTATTAACCAATAATAATCCCGGTAAAATCCAGATGGGAAATACATTTGATAATATAAGCACTGATGGAATAATCCCGGTTAATTTACCATCACAGGTATTAAAAGCACGCCCAGATATTGCTGTTGCCGAATATCAGTTGCAAGTTAATAACGCCAATATAGGTGCGGTTACTTCGCAGTTTTTTCCGACTATTTCTTTGACCGGAAATGTTGGGCAAATGACAATGCAGCTAAGTAACCTATTTAATGCTGGAGGTGATTTTTGGTTTGGTGCTCTTGATGCAGCGATGCCAGTATTTAATCTTGGACTATATGCTGATGTAGATAAGGCTAAGGGTGGTTATTATGCCGCATACTATAACTATATCCAAACAGTGAGAAATGCATTTTCTCAGGTTGATAATGGTTTATCTAAACACGATAGCCTTACTAAACAATATAAAATTCAGGAGATTGGCTATCAAAAAGCCCAAAATATGTATGCAATCGGTCAAAAACAATATAAAGTAGGCGCGATTAGCCTCGCAAATACAGTTGGTTTCAAGCTTAATATCGACTATACTAAGGCGGGATTAAACCAGTTAAAAATTCAACAGTTAAATAGTATTGTTAATTTGTATCAGGTTCTTGGTGGCGGCTATAACTACGAAAGTAGTCTGACCACAATTAAAAAATTCAACGATGATCATGATATTAATTAGTAGGTGATTCGGTATAAACTAATTTTGCGTATAGGCGATTGGGATGAATCGCCTGGCGTAATTCTTCACTACAAGGCATGGGGGTATTGTCTATATAATCGGCGAGAATTTCACCGCAAATCGGTGCTGTGAGTATTCCTTTAGCTCCATGCCCTATATTTATGAAAAGATTGGGTAAGTAGGGGCAGGGCGTGGTAATCCGTGCTTTTCTGTCTATTGCAAGCCTAGCATAGGTTTCTCTAAAAAGTACAAAATCAGCTACTGGTCCCAGAAGTGGTAAATAATCATGAGGACTAGTTCTGAAATTAACTTGTCCATTTAGGTTATCAATTTTTATCCGGCTAATGAGCTTGGGAAGAATGGTGCGAAACCGATTAATGTTTTCATGATGTTCTTTTTCTCTAATTTCAACGGATTCATCCTCAAAAATGAAACTGGCACCAATGGTATATTTTCCGTCTATAGCTGGGGTAAGGTAGCCATCACCACATAGTACACTATTAACTGAATGTTCCTCAGTAGCTAAACTTATTTGTCCGCGAATTTTTCTTAGCGGTAAATTTTTTGTTTGCTCAAAACTATTAACTGCATGTGCATTTGCAAGTATTAGAATAGGGCTAGTATCTATCAGATTGTTATTACTGTATATGTGCCATTTATGTTCAATAAAATCAATAGAGCTAATTTCTAAGTTTAATTTTAGAGTAATTAATGGATGATTTAATAGTGCGTTAACTAGCTTAGCTGGTTTTAGCCACATGCCAGATGAAAAATAGATTCCGTTTAGATTAGAACAAAAATCCTGACCAATTAGTGTCTCAATTTCTTTTTCGTCAACTGCTTGAATAAAATCATCTGGTAATGAAGCTTTTAACAATTGTTGCTGACGCTTTAACTGTTCTTCATTATATCCTAGCTGGATAAGACCGCACTCTGCATAATCTTTATTTACCTGCAAAAATTTTCTGATTAGCGAATGGCTATAGCGATAACCTGCATGACTTAATTCCATCATTGGTGAAGGAAATGCAGACCAACTTCCATAGAGCATACCTTGATGATTACCACTTGCTTCCATTGCTGCTTCTGGATTTTTCTCATATACGGTTACCTGATAACCACGTTTGGCGAGGCTATAAGCTGTAGCAGCGCCACTAATCCCGGCGCCAATAATAATCGCATGTTTTGTCGTGCTTTGCGTAACTGGTCGGCTTAGCCATGTCTTTAATCTTTTGGATGAAGGCTGATCTGATTTTGGCGATGAGCCTAAATAAGTTCCATAAATCATTTCGCGCTTGAACGCAAATCCTTTGGTTTTATTAACCGAAAATCCTGCTGCCAAAAGAGCTTTTCTCACAATCGAACTGGAGGTAAACGTTGCATATGTTGTTGTTTGCTTGCTTAGCCGGGATAATTGGTGGAAAATTTCTTCGTCCCACATGTCGGAATTCTTTGCCGGGCTAAATCCATCAAGAAACCAAGCATCAACTGTGCTATTTATTTTGGGTAGTGCATCTTTTATATCATCGATAATCAGGGTTAATTCGACATTATGGGCAAGGCTAATCCGGTGCATTGCTGGTAATGGAAGGTAGTATTGATTTATTAAAGCATCGGAAACAGCTTCAAGTTCAGGAAAATATGACAGGATTTTTGCTAGATCTTTTGGTTGTAGCGGATACTTTTCGATACTTATATAATGAAGTTTGGCATCAGTTATAGCCTTTTCATGCCAGAGTTGCACCGTTGCGAGAAAGTTGAGTCCACTGCCAAAACCAGTCTCACCTATTGTAAAGGCTTCACCTTGGGTTAATTTGGCAAAGCGTTCTTCAAGGTAGTTATGTTTATGAAAAACATATCTAGTTTCTTCAAGCCCAGATGCTTTCGAGAAATAAACATCACCGAATTTTTGGGAAACAGGAATATCATTTTCCCAGCTTATTTCTGCATAATATGTCATGAGCCTGAGCCTGCCTCTGTTATTGCCAGATTGGCTAACTCGTCAGCTCGTTCATTATTTATGTCACCGTTATGTCCACGAACCCAATGCCAGCTAATATTATGTGATTTAGTTTGCTTGAGTAGCTCTTGCCATAGGTCTGGGTTTTTTACATCTTTCCAGTTTTTGCGTAGCCAGCCATGTATCCACTCCGTTATGCCGCGTTTCACATATTGGGAATCAGTGTAAATTTCTATTTCACAGCTTCGATTTAAGGCTTTTAGTGCTTCAATTACCGCAGTTAGCTCCATCCGATTGTTTGTCGTATCACTAGCATAACCATAAAGTTCTTTTTTATGTTCGCCGTAGAATAGTATTGCTCCCCAGCCACCTATGCCTGGATTTCCCTTACATGCGCCGTCGGTATAAATGATTAATTTTTGTTGCATATTTTTGCAGTGCCTAGAGTAGCGGCCTCAGGAATTTTGAAAGCTTCACGATCCATTCGCTTGATAAGTGTTGGAGTAATTACTTCTTTGCTAGCAATAATTGCAAAACTATTTGCTAGAGTAGGAAACCAGCGATCGCCAGCTTTATTCATCCAGCGGTATTTATAAATTTTTTTGGCTTCCTTAAATGGGGGGGTATAACTAAAGAATTTACCACCTTCAAGGTGAAAATTTAGAGTTTGTAGTTGATCTTTTAATTGACCAAGTTTTATCAATCTGGCATTTTTTAATATATCTATCCTTGATTTGAAAATGCCAAACCAGCTATGACGATTAAATGCTGTAATAATTAATTTTCCTTGTGGAGAAAGTATTCTATGAAATTCTTGTAGGACATGATGATAGTTATTGGTAAACTCAAGGACATGCGGGCAGACGATAAGGTCAATACTATTTGTGGCAAAAGGAATAAATCTTAAATCAGCTTTTATATCTATATTGATCGTATAGTGATTTGGAATTTTATTTCCCTGTAGAAGGTTAATTTCTCCTAAGCCTATTTGTAGCGAGTTTAGGCCAAAAATACTGGGAACATTATTGTGCAAAAAAAACCGTTCCTTGCGTAAGATCTCTCTACCCATTGGGGTATGCAATAGCCAATGCTGTAATTGATGACAGTCATAATTTAAAGCCGATCCCATCTGATTGGAAAAGTGCTTTTGTTTCTTTGATGATTGAGGCATTGCTGGGTTACCAATTAGTTTCAATTAAGATTAAGAGGGTTATTATATCATTTCTAGTATTTAATAAAACTGAAGC
>JBDHRI010000034.1:0-15906 GCA_039807465.1 Burkholderiales bacterium
GGCGCAAAAATGCTTAGGGATTATTCGCTTAAAAATAAAATTCCGCTTAATCAATGCGGGAAAGTTGTAGTTGCAGCAAATGATTCTGAAACTATTCAGATAAAGGAGCTTTATCAGCGGGCGATTGCTAATGGCGTTAATTGTAGCCTTGTTGATGAAAAAGAGTTATCTGAAATCGAGCCTACCGCCAAAACCTCTGGTTATGCTATATACTCGCCTGATACAGCATCATTTCATGCCTTAGCGATTTGTTCCGAATTACAGCGTGAGTTAGCGCATGATGGTGTTAGATTTATGTTTAAAACGGCGTATATTGAAAATATTAATGGGAATTGTATAAAGACCAGTCAGGGAGAGATTGAATATATGACCCTGATTAATTGTGCTGGAATGTATGCAGATAAAATTGCCAGTGATTTTGGCTTGATTGAAGATTATGTCCTGATTCCATTTAAAGGGATTTTCCTTTATTGTAACGATTTGATTGGTAATTATCGGATGCATATTTATCCGGTGCCAGATGCTAAAATAAAACTGCTTGGAGTTCATTTTTCGCCGGAATATGATGGTAAAATAAAAGTTGGACCAACCGCAGTGCCATGCCTTGCGCGTGAAAATTATTCATGGCTTGAAAACTGGCGCTTTAACGAAATGCGTGAAGTATTAGGAACAGAATTTAAATTGCTATGGAGCAATAAATTTAATTTTAGGGATCTTGCATTTGCAGAACTCAAAAAACAAACAAAAAAAGGTTTGATAAAGTACTCCAGAAGTCTCGTAAAAAATATTAAACAGTTTGAGTTTACTGACTGGGGCGTACCAGGCATCCAACCACGACTGTATAATTTGAAAAAGCAGGAAATTATGGATGATTTTCTGATCGAGCGTGGGCTTAATTCAGTACATATTGTAAACAGTGTCTCTCCAGCATATACCGCCTCCTTTGCCTTTGCTAAGCACGTGGTTGAGAGTTATTTATAAAGAAAATACATGATACAGTTATTAGCTATTTTGGGCGCATTAGTATTAGGTTATGGAATTAAAAATCTTCCAGTAGCAGATAGTGTACTTAATAAAGCTTTAGTATATATAGTGGTACTTATCCTTTTTGTAATGGGATATGAGCTTGGTAGTAGCAGCAGTGATTTATTAAGTCAACTTATTTCGCTTAGTCGGATTGTAGTTACTTTTACTATTGCTTTATTTATGGCAAATTTTTATGCCTGTTACTGGGTACTTAAAAAATTAAATCGTAGCCTACGTAAGCCGCTTCATAACAGTAAAAATGCCAATTTTTTTCAATTTGCTAAAGAAAGCGGTAAATATGTCGCTATCATAATAATTGGAATGTGGGTTGGTGTGTTTATCAAGCATCCACTACATGAATTAAGTGAAGTAATTTCATTATTGCTATTTATCTTGCTTTTTATCATCGGGCATCAGATGCGGGCTAATGGAGTTTCACTTATTTCCGTAATATTAAATCGAAATGGTTTAAAACTTTCAGCCTTGATAATCATAAGCTCACTTATAGCTGGTAGTATTGCTGCATATATCTGTGGAATAAAATGGGCTAATGGTTTAATTCTTAGTTCAGGTTTTGGCTGGTACACTTTATCAAGTATTTTAACTGGTAATCTTATTGATCAGAACTATGGTGCGATGGCGTTTTTTATCGATTTTATTCGCGAGGTTATCGCAATTATCCTGATCCCAAGCTTGGGACAGCGCTATCCAGCTTCAATGGTTGGTTATTGTGGTGGTACGGCGATGGATTTTTCTTTACCGGTTATCAAACAAAATCTGCACGAAGATTGCGTAATTTTAGCTATTTCGAGCGGAATGCTATTAAGTATTGCCGTACCAGTTTTAATTTCAGTTTTTGCAAAATTATAAATGAATAAAATTTTATTGAAATCAATGGTGTGGTTATTTCTAGCGCAGGCTTGCGTTGGGGTAAATATAGTACTAAGTAAAGGCTTGGTTAATCATATAAATCCGATTATTATTATGACTATTCGCTTTACTTTTGCTAGCATCTTTATGCTACTACTTCTAATGAAGAATAATGATGCAGAAAGATTTAAGCTTGGACTACAGCGGAATGATTGGCTAGTTTTATTTGCTAAGGCAATTGGAGCAGGGGTTGCTTTCAATTTTATTATGCTAAGTGGGCTACATTATACTGATGCTAATAGTGCTGGACTTATTACCAGTTTATTGCCAGCTGTCGTTATTTGTTTGAATATTTTGTTATTCCGCCAAAAAATGACCGCCAAGATGATGCTCTCAATTATGATTTCAATTTGTGGGTTGATTTTGATTAATTATGGAGCTTTAGGAAGTCAGAATAGCAAGGCAGTGCTCGGGAATTTTCTAATTTTCATTTCGCTTATTCCAGATGGTTTATACTATACTTTAAGCAAATACCATCCATTAAAAATGAATAATATGTTGAAGGTGTTTATGCTTAATGCGATAAATGTACCAATACTTTTTATTATCATTTTATTTTTGCCAGCAAATTTATGGAGTATGGTTTCACTGCATGATTGGACCATGCTTGTAATTATCGGAATAAATTCAGGCTTATTTTTTATCTTCTGGCAAAAAGGGATAAAGAGTATTGATGCTGCCTACGCTGCTTTATCAACAGCATTTATGCCATTAACAACTGTTATTTTGGCTTGGGTTATTTTGGGTGAGGGCTTGACCTTGAACAAATTTATCGGCATGATGCTAGTTATGATGTCGATAGTTGTTTATGCCCGTAAATAGTTATTAATGGACTTTATTCCGCTTGTATAATTATATCTTGAGTTTGCTGTAAATAGCTGTGTATCACCATATACACATCAGGTTTGAAAATATGGAGGAGTTATGATTAAGCCAAAAGTAGTTATTGTCGGTGGCGGATTTGCTGGTTTGGCAGCTGCTTGGGAACTAAAAGATAGTTCTTATCACGTTACTTTACTGGATAAACGTAATTTTAACCTTTTTCAGCCTCTCTTGTATCAGGTTGCTACAGCTAGTCTTACCGAGGCAGACATTACCTTTCCGTTACGTTCAGCACTGACAAAAGATAAAAATGTTTCAGTTTATCGAACGAAAGTCCATGATTTTGATATTATAAATCAGATGGTAATTACTGATGAAGGTGATTTTGAGTACGATAAACTAGTTGTTTGTAATGGTGTTACGCATAATTATTTTGGTAATACTCAATGGGCAGAACATGCTCCGGGATTAAAAACGATTGAAGACGCGCTTGAAATCCGTAACCGTATATTTATGGCTTTTGAAAAAGCTGAGTTGGAGAAAGACTCAGAAAAACGTAAAGCTTTGTTACGTTTCGTTGTCGTGGGTAGTGGACCTACAGGAGTAGAGCTAGCTGGTTCTTTGGGGGAACTTGCGCATAATACGTTACGTAAAGATTTTCGGAATTTTGTTCCATCTGACGTTGAAATTATTTTGGTTGAAGGTTCAGATCGAGTCTTACCAGCTTATAGCAGCAAACTATCTCAAAAAGCAGTAGAGCAGTTACATAAGCTTGGGGTTACGGTTATTACCAATACTAGGGTTACTGATATTCAATCTGAATATATTCGACTTAAATCTGAGGGTAGTGAGACGAATATTCCCACTCAAACTGTATTATGGGCAGCAGGAATGAAAACTACGCCACTTGCAGGGCTTCTTGCCGATAAAACTGGTGCACGGCAAGATACTCAGGGTAGAATAGAAGTAAATTCTGATTTAACTATCCCCGGTCATTCAAATATTTTTGTATTGGGTGATATTTCTCATTTAAAAGATAAAAGTGGTAAACCTTTACCGGGGATTGCTCCAGTTGCTATGCAGGAGGGGTTCTATGTTGGGAAATTATTAAAAAAACAGGCGCATGGTGAGTCAGGTGAAAGTTTTGAATACTTTGATAAAGGAAATATGGCAGTAATCGGTAAGAATGCTGCTGTTGCGCAACTTGGTAAATTAGAGTTTTCCGGTTATATTGCTTGGATATTGTGGGTAGTAGTACACATCTGGTATTTGATTGGTTATGATAATAAATTGATGATTATGTTGCGTTGGGCATGGACTTATTGGACATCCAAACGTGGTAGTCGTTTGATTGTGCATGATAATGAAATGGAAGAAAATAGCTCTAAGGCTTTTCTTCAGCGGGGTATTACTAGGCTAGACTCATGATTATAAGGTTTCATAAATGCATATTTTAGAACTATTGCGGGAGCAGATAGATTCATTTCCCCCAATGACAGACCGCGAATTTTTGCATTATATCATAAAGAATGCCAGCTGTCTTTTTCGAGGGGAAATGATTGCAATAAAAAACTCTACTCTTGAATATATCGCAATGTCAGATGAATACGCTTATGAATTTAATTTAGACCAGAATGCCCTTGGTAAAAGAATTGTCAATAATTTAACCGATATTGATACCGAGCTAGCTATTTTGCAACAAGAGCAGGAAATTCTTGAAAAATATCCTTGTCAGGATTCAATCTGCTTTTATCAGAAGAATGGGAAAACGGAGTACTGTGGGATTCGGAAGCGGCAACTGATAAATCCCTTTAATAATAATGTAGTTGGGATACTCATTGTTGCCGGAAAATTTAAACCTGGTATATTGCGTAAGTCCTATCTCAAATTATTTGTGCCCAATAAGAGTTTGTCTGTTGTCAATAAGGAGCAAAAATTAACCAGCAGTGAGCAACAGATAATATTTGCCTTACTACTCGGCTTTCACTCTAGAAAAGAAATTTCTGCTATGCTTAGTAATGTTACTAAAGAAAAGATAAATGAGATTAAAGTGAAAAATGGCTTAAATGCGTTATATCAAAAGTTTCACTGTAGCAGTATTAGCCAATTATTGACCTTGATTTCGAATGATATGATTAATCTTGAACTTCCTCCAGATGTATTTGCTTCTGGTAACTATCCTATTGAGTAATAAATATGTTGATACATAAAGACTATGATTTGGTAACAAGTGAGGACTCCTTTTCTGACGATGAATATTTATTAAGTCAGTTATGGTTACTAAAACATATTTTTTATAATGAAATTGCGGCAATAGTAAATACTAAGCTTGAATATTTAGGTATTTCAAATCAATTTGCTGAAATTTTTAATTGTAGCAGTGAGATTTTGGGGCGAAAATTTAGTATTTATAATGATAGCGCCTTGGCATTAAAGATAGAAGAGTCTGAATCCAAGATTATTCAGGAAAAAGCATTTCATGAGTCGGTATATCAGATTAAGCAGGGTAATGAAATAAGGTTATATTATATAAGGAAAAGACCAATAATAAATCCGGTAACAAATAATTGTGTTGGAATCTTTATTTCCGCCGCATTATTGAATCTTGCTCAGCATAGTAATGTAATTCACCGAGTAATGTCTGGGCGACAGGAAAAAGTTGATGTGATATTTAAAGAGGAGCTTTCTGAAGAACAGCATCAGATTATTGCTTGCTTGTTAATGGGCTTTCACCAACGCAAGGAAATTGCTTATATCTTGCAAAATCTTACTAGTAAGGAATATAGTGATCGGCAAATAAAATATTTTTTGACTAAACTTTATCAAAAATATAATTGCTCTTCAATAACCGAACTAATTGAATTAATTATTAATAGCTCGGAAAATGATTTAAGATTACCTGCATTGAATATTCCTGATATGATTAATAGTATCTAACATCGCGTCAAATATGTTATCCATGCAGGTTATCACTCATGCTTGGCTTTGCGGTTTTGCTCTTTTTTATTGGCACTAAGTGTAATAAACAATAAAAATAAACCACTAACTGCTAGTCCTATAAGAAGCCAAAATGCATCCATTTTAGTTCTCCTTTTACAAAACATGGTTATCATTAAAATTTACATTCCAGTTTATTATTACTGTAATTTTAATTTATTGTTATATAATCTGTCAATAGTGAATAAAGGAAATATCAAGCCCCAAGGTAGCCTCATAAGTTAATCAATATGTTGTGTTTTTTAAGGCGTTAGACTTTTAAATCAGACAAATAGTGATCATTTCAAGTTAATGTTTATTTGTAGGTTTTCGGTTGCTATATAAAACTGTGCTGCATCAAAAGATGATTTTGTTGTGTTACTAAAGCCAAATTGTTCTGTTGGTTCACCATTATCATTACGGCTGATTTTACCATCACGATCTTCATCATGAATTACTGCGACAGCATATGTTCCTGGCGGAATATTATTAAACGTAGTTGTAATGGTTGCTGCTGTTATCGGGTAAACTATAATTGCACGATATTCTTTACCTTCAATTGGGAATGAAGCTTTATTATTATATAGGCTAATTATCATTTGTCCTTTTTTATCTATTATATTGCTAATCATTACAGTCAGATTAGCAGCAGAAGCTAGTTTAATTGAGAGTAGTATAATAAATAAGGCAATTTTATTCATTTTATCGCTATCTTAATAGATTGTTAGGCAATAAAAATCCCCGAAATTATATCGGGGATTTTTCTAATTACTCATCTGTAACACAGCCAAGGCTAGCTGATTTTACATTTTTGATGAATTTATACAATGTGCCGCGGGTAGCACGGTAAGGAGGTGCTTGCCAGCTTTTACGGCGATTAGCAAACTCTTCATCACTGATTTCGGCATTAATTGCATTCTTTTCAGCATCAATAGCAATAATATCACCGTCTTTAAGTAATGCAATATTGCCACCAACCTGAGCTTCAGGAGTGATATGTCCAACGATAAAGCCATGTGAGCCACCAGAAAAGCGCCCATCGGTAATTAAAGCTACATCTTTACCTAGCCCAGCACCCATGATTGCTGAAGTTGGTTTAAGCATTTCTGGCATTCCTGGTCCACCTTTAGGTCCTTGAAAGCGAATAACAATTACATCACCTTTCTGGATTTTACCTTGAGCTAAAGCTTCCACCATCGCTTCTTCGGTATCAAAACAGCGCGCAGGTCCTTTAAAGAAAGTTCCTTCTTTACCAGTTATTTTAGCTGCAGAACCTTCAGTTGCTAAGTTTCCGTATAATATCTGAATATGTCCGGTAGCCTTGATCGGATTACTAAATGGCTGTACTAAATCTTGATCAGCAGGTAGTCCCGGTAAATCAGCAAGATTTTCCGCTATAGTTTTACCTGTAACTGTCAGGCAATCACCGTGAAGCATACCTTTTTCAAGTAGTAATTTCAATACTGCTGGAGTTCCTCCTAGTGCGTGCAAATCTGCCATCACATATTTACCACTTGGTTTGAAATCAGCTAACATTGGGGTTTTGTCACTAATTCGTTGAATGTCTTCAAGTGTGAAATCAATATTGGCAGTACGTGCCATTGCAATTAGGTGAAGTACGGCATTGGTTGAGCCACCCAAAACGGTAACTAGCGTAAAGGCATTTTCAAATGATTTTTTGCTAAGAATATCACTTGGCTTGATATCTTCTTCTAATAAATGATGAATTGCCGTACCAGCATGATGACATTCGGCAATTTTAGCTACATGCGTTGCTGCGATTGATGAGCTATACGGTAGTGATAAACCAAGAGCTTCAATTGCACAAGCCATAGTATTAGCCGTGTACATTCCACCACAAGCACCGGCTCCCGGGCATGAATTACGTACAATTCCTTGGCGTTCTTCTTCAGTTATTTTCCCTGCCAAAAACTCACCATATGCTTGGAATGCCGATACAATATCAAGTATCTTGCCATTATATTCACCAGCTTTTATCGTGCCACCATAAATCATAATGCTTGGGCGATTTAGACGAATCATTGCCATTACACAGCCAGGCATGTTTTTATCACAGCCTGGAATAGTAATTAAGCCATCATACCATTGCGCGCCAGTAATCGTTTCAATTGAATCAGCAATGATTTCACGCGATTGTAATGAATAGCGCATTCCATTGGTACCCATAGAGATACCATCGCTGACACCAATAGTATTAAAACGCATACCCACTAAGCCAGCAGCTTTAACCCCTTTTTTTACTTCTTCAGCAAGATTTAGCAAATGCATATTACACGGATTACCCTCATACCAAACGCTACCAATCCCAATTTGGGCTTTATGCATATCTTCTTCTTTAAGACCTGTGGCATAAAGCATTGCTTGAGACGCCCCTTGAGAGATATCCTCAGTAATTACACTACTTACCTTATTAATTTTTATCATACTTATTCCAATACTAACTATTATTATTAATTAAACATTAAAACCATTATAGGCTTCTGCAAAAGCCTCAATTGATGCCTGAATTATATCTGGCGATGTACCACTACCAATCGAAGAACCATTATCTTTTTGTAACTTCATTTCCACATATACGTTGGCATCAGTTCCTTGTCCACGTATTTCTACCTTATAGTCAACTAGTTTGAATAATAAGGTTTCGTGGCAAGCATGGGTTAGGGCTTTAATTACCGCATCAACTGGACCAGTTCCTTCCGCCGCACCAGTATATTCAGTATTATTGATTTTAACTTTTACTTTAGCATTAGCTTTCTTGTCTTTTGCGGTATCAACGAAAAAGTCAACTACTGAAAACACATCAGCCTTAATGTGGCGTGGTGATTCTAGTACACCTTGAATACTATCCTGAAAATCTGAAATAGTAATGGTCTTACCTTTTTGCACCATTTTATTCAAAGATAATTCAATTTTATCAACATAGTCATCGCTATAATGTGCAGCGAATAGATTTTGTAATTCACGAGTAATGTCAGCTTTTGTTGGGGAACTAGCAAACAAAGTATCAGTTTTTTCAACAAAAACCATACTCTTACCATCAAAAAAACCATTTTCATAAAGGCTAAGGAAATCTTTAGTCTGTGGGTAAATGGTTGGTGGTTTGATTGCTGCTTTTAACACAACCTGTGGATCCTTTAATCCATCACCAGTTAGCACACAAAGAACTTTTTTATGCGCCTCAATCTTGTCCTGCTCAATAAGCTTTTGGATACCAGCAATGGTTGCTGCTGCCGAACTTTCAGCAAAAATACCTTCTTCTTTAGCCAAGCGATGTTGCGCAGCCAAAATTTCGTTATCAGTAACGGAGATCGCATAACCATTTGTGCTATTTATCGCTTCTAGTGCTTTTAGTCCATCAATCGGGTTAGCAACACAAATTGCTGAAGCTAATGTATTTACACTTGGTAGAGTCTCTATTTTATTGACTTTTTGTTCAAAGCTATTGACTACAGCCTGAGCACCAGTTGCCTGAATCCCAATTATTCTAGGAAGTTTATCAATTAAACCTAGGCGATAATAATCCATAAATCCTTTGTAGTAACCACCGATATTGGTACCACAACCAATTGGTACTGCTAAGTAGTCAGGAACCTGAAATAGCATTTGATCAATTATTTCAAAGGCAGCAGTTTTCGCACCTTCAAGGCGGAAAGCATAATCACCAGCCAAATAAAAGCCCATTTCTTCGGCTATTTTGTAAGCTAAATCAGCAGCATCGTTATAAGTACCTTTGACCTGTACTATATGACCACCAAAAGCAAGAACTTGAGATAATTTGCCTGGAGGAACACCTTCTGGTACTAAAATAAAGCAGGGGATGCCAGCGGCAGCGGCATAGCAGGCACAAGAAGCCGCCATGTTCCCTGTTGAAGCAAGGATAATTGCCTTGGCACCTTTTTCACGAGCAACTGAGATTTCAACCGCTGTGCCACGATCTTTAAATGATCCTGTCGGATTTTTACCTTCTACTTTCAGGTATAGCTCAACTCCAAGATTACGTCCAAGTTTACGGCTTTTTAATAATGGCGTTGCTGCTTCGCGAAGGGTAATAAATTCAGCTTGCTTCTCAATTGGTAATAACGGTAGATATTTCAGAAGATTTGGTGGAGCTTGGCGAAAATAATCTAGATTCATCTTACTTTTGATTGAATCAAGATCCATCACAACTTCCCACGGGGTTGTCTCTCCAGTAAATACTAGATTATCCGGATGAACTGGTTCTTTACTAACAAAGTCGCGTAAATAATACATAACGATAGATTCTCTATAATTTTAATTTAAGGCAAACCCTTATTATACCAGTAAATTGTTCACTAAAATTAATCAATTGTCTTCGATTTTACTGCTAGATATTGCCTCTTAAATAGTTTGACAAATATTTGGTTATGTTTAGCTATCATGATGTTTAATTACATAACAACGTTGCACATTAATGCTTTTATGGTAAGTAATTAAACCTATGAAACATCAGTTATATATGTATTTTTTGATGAAAATAAGTGGATAACGTGGACTATTATATTATTTTATTTTGAGGGAAATTACTGAAAGTTTAAATGAGCATAAATAATTAAACCCTGAATGTGCTTAAAATTTGCTAGAATACAATCTATTGTAATTTTAAAATATCTGGCTGTAATATGAAAAAAATAGGAATCGGGTTCTACAAATACTTTCTCTTGCTTGGTTTTGGGTTTATTGCCAATAGTTATGCAAATGATATTGATGTACAAGTTAAGGCTGCCATAGCTGGTAAAATCAATAGTAGCGGTGGTGCAAGCCGGATTATGTGTGCCAATAAATTACGTTGTAGTCTTGCTCTAACAACCCAGCAGTATAATCAAGAAAGTTCAACTATTCTCTGGTCGCATAATGGGAAGATTCTTCCTGATGCCAATCAACTGATTGAAATTTTACAAAATTCATATAAGGATGCCTTATATCCTGAGGACTACCATTTATCAACAATACTCCAACTAACCCAACAAGTAGCCTCTGCGCCTACGATGCAGCCACCAATAGCAGCACTGGCTGATCTGGATACTACGCTTACTGATGCATTTCTGCTTTATGCTAAACATATGGCAACAGGCAGAGTTGATAACTTGGCTGTTTACCCGACTTGGACGATTAGTAAACGTGCGGTTAATTTACCTGATTTATTGCAAAAAGCTACTCACGGTGGAAACTTAACTCAAGTCTTAAATGGACTTACCCCTACTTATCCTGGGTATCTAGAATTAAAAGGACAGCTGGATAAATATCAGAGTATTGCTTCTAATGGTGGTTGGGGGCAGATATCCACTGGAGCATCATTGAAAATTGGCTCTAAAGGTGTAAGGGTTTCACAATTACAAAAACGTTTGACTGTAACTGGTGAATATACTGCTACAGAAAAAACCACCATTTTTGATAAACCGCTCAAGCAGGCAGTCATGAAGTTTCAAGCTCATCACGGCTTAAAGGCAAATGGGGTAGTTGATAAGCAGACATTACAAGCGCTTAATATTCCGGTTAACCAGGTTATCAAGCTTATTGAACTTAATATGGATCGGTTGCGTTGGTTACCATTGCAAACATCTAATCAGTATTTACTGGTTAATATTCCAAATTTCTCATTGGATGTCATGGAAAGCGGACAGTCGATACTTAACATGCCAGTGATTGTTGGGAAAGGCGCAAACCGTAGCTGTGTTTTAAGTAGCAAGATCAGTTATATTGAAATAAACCCTTACTGGAGTGTGCCAGATAGTATTGGGCGCAAGGAGATCTTACCTAAATTACAGCAGGATCCTAACTATCTTGCCAAAGAGCAAATGAATGTTTATAATGGCAGTTTTGCTAATCCACCGATTGATCCTTCACGGATTGATTGGAAGAAAGTTAATCCAAATAATATGCCATATAAATTTAGACAAATGCCTGGTGAAAAAAATGCCTTGGGGAACATTAAGTTTATCTTTCCAAATGTTTGTGGCATTTATCTCCATGATACGCCAAGCCGCAATCTTTTTGGTAGAAATCGCCGTGATTTTAGTCATGGCTGTATCCGAGTTGGTAAGCCAATTGAGTTGGCTGATTATCTGCTATCTGATAAACCAAATTGGGATGGTGATCGGGTGGAGAGCCAGATTAAATTAGGCAAAAGACAGATTGTTTATCTTGCCGAGCCAATGGATGTAAATATTGTCTATGCAACGGTTTGGGTCGATAATAATGGTGAATTACAATTTAGAAATGATATTTATCAGATAGACAATGTTGATTATCCGGTTTATATTCCAAAAGAGTCGCTAGCTCAGGAAGAGAGTAGTGATAGTGAATAAGATTGTTGCCAATGCGGTCTGCCTTGAGCGTGGTGATAGGGTTTTACTAAAAAATGCTTCCTTTACAATTGCTAGTGGTGAACAGGTTTTTCTAACTGGAAAAGCTGGTTCTGGCAAAACGAGTCTTGCTATGGCTTTGGCTGGGCAGGCTTATGTAAGCGGGAATATTAATAGCTTTTATGATGGCGATTCGTTATTTTTGCCTAAAACCATACTTGTTTCGCAACATTTTAGCTTTAAAAACAAATTTGGCTTATCCGAATTTTATTATCAACAGCGTTATAATAGTTACGACTCAGAAGACAGTATTACACTTTTTGAAGCAATTAATAATGAATCCAAAGATACCCGACTGATTAGTCAACTTATTGAAATTATGCATCTGGAACATCGGCTAAATGCACCGCTGATTCAATTATCCAGTGGTGAACGCAAAAAACTACAATTAATTCTGGCTTTTTTGAAGCCTGCACAAATAATGATTTTGGATAACCCATATATTGGACTGGATGTTGATTCAGTAAGCAAATTAAATCTTTTTATACATGAATTATGTAATTTGGGTGTAACTTTTATTTTAATCAGTGATAGTCCAGAGATTCCTGATTTTATCAGCCATGTCGCAGAAATTACTGGAGGGCAGGTGTCTTTTATGCCAAAAGCTGATTATAGTTGGAGTGAAGCTAAAAGTAATGCTAGAGAGAATCTAATTTCATATAATGCGATAAAATCACTATTATTGCCGCTTAGTGATTTATCGGGTAACGAAATTGTTCGAATGGAAAAAGTTAGCATAAGATATGCTGAAAAAACCGTTCTTAATGAGATTGACTGGCTGGTTGAAAAAGGTGATAAATGGCTACTTTCGGGGCATAATGGGGCAGGGAAATCAACTTTACTTAGTTTAGTAACGGGAGATAATCCGCAGGCATATGCCAATCAATTATTTCTATTTGGTAACAAACGTGGAAGTGGTGAAACCATCTGGGATATCAAACGTAATATTGGTTATGTTTCACCTGAATTACATTGGAACTTTACGACAAATCTAAGTTGTTTGGATACTGTGGTTTCTGGTTTTTTTGATACACCCGGATTATATAGTAAAGCTAATAGTGAACAAATCAAAATAGCTAGTGAGTGGCTTGAGGCGCTCAACCTGACCGAATATGCTAATACCAAATTTGGTCAAGTATCACATGGTATTCAGCGTATGTTATTACTTTTACGCGCATTAGTAAAAAATCCACCGCTGTTTATCTTTGATGAGCCATGTCAGGGCTTAGATGAATTTCATACCCGACAATTTACCAATTTGGTTGATGCCTTATTTGCTGATTCAGCGCACACCATAATCTATATCAGCCATCGGGCTGACCAGATACCCGCTTGTATAAATAAAAAAATAAGGCTGGTAAATGGCTCTATAGTTAATGATTAAACGAACTATAAATTTCCCCTGCAAAAACGCGGTTTAATTTTTTGACTGGTTAAAATATAATCGCTCCATCAATAAAACGATGTAAGGGAAGCATTATATGAAATCTGTTAATTCAAAAAATCTGTTAGTTGCTGGTTTATTAAGTGTATTTCTGGTAGCATGTAATAGTGGTGGTTCATCACAAGTACAAAATACTAATCAGTCAATATCCACAACAAACGCTACTCAGGCTCAGCCAAAGACCGCCTCAAATTTGAAAAGTATTGCAAGTGGTGTTGCTACCAACATCCCTGATAAGGGGAATGGTGTTTGGGATTATAGTGTTGCTACCGATTATTATTATGGAATGCAAGGTAACGGGCTTGCTCCATCATTAAGATATGATTTAAACCAATTACATAATTCTAGCATTTCTTATGTTTTTGCCGATATGGGTAATTTAATTGGTGGTTCAATAAAAGGAAATCCAGTTCTCGAATCAGCCAATTCAACTTGTTTGCCGATCAATCCCGATGGTAGTGCACCGATAGATTATGCTGCTTTTCATTACTATGCTATGCCTCAGCTTAGCGATGAAGTTGTTAGTGGAGCATCATCAAAGCTCGGTTCCTGCGTAAATGGCAATGATGTTACGAATTATTATAAAAATATAGTTGGCATAAAACATGTTATACCACAAATTGATTTTAGTGCCAGTTTTCTACAACAAATTGTTACGCTGGATAACAACGATAAGGGGCAAACGGCAACCAATACATATCTGGTCGGTATTGCTGATTTAATTGCTAATACGATTAATAATGACCAAAATACCTATGGTGTAGCAATTGATAATGAACCTTCAATTAATGAACAGTTTCCAAATGACCCAATCGGCGAATCATATGAAGTAGTATTCTTTGGTGAAATAGCCAAACAATTACAAACCCATAATAAGTTTTTATTTTTATTTGCTGCTCCAGCAAGTGGTAATGCGCTTTATGCTACTTATAGTAATATAGTTCTTTTGCCAGCTTTATATGATATTAATCCAAATGGGACAGATCCTAATCCGGTTCCATTAAATACTTATACAGATGAAGTAAACAGTTTTGTTAAAAGTCAGTTAAATAGCCCGCTTTCCAACGCGCCGTTAATGTTTGTATTACCTGCGAGTGCTACCGATAGTACCTGGAGTAATTTGCAAGAATATAATAGTCAAAGTTCTCATAAGTCACCCGTCTTGCCAAGTGGGCAGGTGAATCAGGCAGCATGTGATTCAAAAGAGGCATTAGCTACAGGGAGTATCGATAATTATATTCTAGAAAATTTTCTTTGTACTGCAAGTGGTAATTGTAGTCCTCAACTATCAAATATTGAAAACTTTCTTGGAAGTTCCAATTGTACTAATTATATAAATAGTGGTGCCCAAACAATAGATTATTTTCAGCAAGCAACAAAAAGCTTAGAATCAGTAGTGCCAGCGAACAATGCTTCCCGATATTTTGGTGCAATTTTATATGCATGGAGAATTAGTGAGTATAATGATATAGCAGGTGCTGTTGGCTATTACAATCAGGATAGTGAATCGGATTTATATAAGCTTGATTCACTACAGTTTCCAGCCGAAGTGTCTTCAAATGTGTGGAGTGCGTTTGATAGTTGGACATGGGGCAATAGTATAGTAAATACGAAGCTTGATTAAACAGCTAAAAGCCATTGATAATAATAAGAGGACTTGCGTACGGTCAAAATTTGGAGTAGTTGCTTGATACTGATATGCTATAATAATGCGGAAATTTGTTAGTTGGTTCTTAAATGTTACGATGCGTTAAAATTTTGTAACTAGAACCAACTAGGCTATTTATGGATAAAAAGTTGATAGGCTAGTATTAAGGTTTATAAAATGAATTGCTTTTCTGACTATAATAAATGTATGGAATGCGCGTAGGTTTTTAAGCGAGGGGGATAATTCCCCCTCTTTTTTATTGTTTTTTGTTATATGAGAGTAGCTGGTGACTAAATATATTTTTATTACAGGTGGCGTGGTTTCTTCTTTAGGTAAGGGAATTGCAGCGGCTTCAACTGCATCAATTCTTGAATCACGCGGTTTAAAGGTAACCATGTTAAAGCTTGATCCATATCTGAATGTTGATCCGGGTACAATGAGCCCATTTCAGCATGGTGAGGTATTTGTAACTGAAGATGGTGCGGAAACTGATCTTGACTTGGGACATTATGAAAGATTTATTTCAGCCAAGATGTCGAAAAAAAATAATTTCACATCTGGACAGATTTCTGAAAGTGTGATTCGTAAAGAGCGACGAGGTGATTATCTAGGGAAGACAGTTCAAGTTATTCCTCATATTACCAATGAAATCAAGG
>JBDHRI010000035.1:0-15833 GCA_039807465.1 Burkholderiales bacterium
AGAAATTCATTTTAACAATTTAGAGCGTGATGGATTTTTTTTATTTATTTAAGCTTTCTTATCCCGAGTTCGCGTTTATAAATATTTCGGAGAGGGAACTGTACTTAATGAGCATGCAACAAAAAATCTAGCAACAGCACAAACTGTGGGTGTATTTTGTTTAACCAATAATTGCAGCCGGAAAGATGATGGAACAGGTGATAATGACAATAAGACAACTTTAACTTGGACCGACGGTACAACTGTGGTATTTGATAATGATAATTCTGATGTAACCTATGCCTCTGATCAAAATAAAACAACAGTAACTGGTTCAATCAATAAATAGCATAACCATTATTATCCGCGAAGCACGAACTTGATTCGTGCTTTTTATTTTATCTATCATTATCACCCCAATTCTAACCATCTAACACTTACTATTCCAATAGCCATAAAAAAAATCTCCCTAGAAGGGAGATTTTTAATCTAAATGGTAAGAATCTTACCAACGTCTAGCACCATTGCTGCTACTAGCAGGTTTATCTTCTTTAAATTTAACGGCAATTTGACGACCATTTACAGATGCATTATTCAAAACACGAATGCATTCTTCAGCTTCTTCTTGGCTTGACATTTCAACGAAACCAAAACCACGGCTTCTGCCTGAAAATTTATCAGTAATGATTTTTGCTGATTCTACTGTACCATACTTTTCAAATACACCTTTAACTTGAGCATCTGTCAAATTAAAATCTAAACCAGCAACAAATAATGTTTTTTTCATATAGAATATACCTTGTAAAAATTAATATAATAACTAAAACGGTCTAAAAATAAATATGACAAGGTATTGACTGAACAAAACGATGAGATAAATAGAATAGAGTACTTTTAATCAGTAATCATTTTATCATCATTAAATAAAATTGTCAAATAATAATCAACCATGGACTATCTTTGATAATTATTAGTAATAACAAGGCTTGCATAGATTACAAGCAAAAACTTATCTAGACAATATAAAATTTGGCTAATATCGAATATCATTAATCCAGCTGGCAAGATTTGCATCATGAATTATTACCGATGGAAGCCACAGGGATTGGGGAATAGCTCTAGGTAACCCGATTGCCCGTGCATAATCAACAATTAGTTTGCTATTCCCCACAGGAAGATTAAATTTGGGACATAACTGATTACGGATAATTGAAGCTACAGTAGGACGTTTGATATTAAGTAATATTGCAATTTGTTCCTGCGTCATCCCAGAAATAAGCAGATATAAGACTTCTTCTTCCCGGGTTGAAAGTTTAACTCCCGGAACTTCATTCACAAATTGAGGCACAACTTCTTGCCCCAAATATCCCGAATAACCATGATAACGGTAATCAACAGCAATTGTCTGAAGCGCAATAACCTTGCATTCATTATCAAAGATCGGACTAAATGTTACTAGATAACTATTCATCCCTTTATCATATGGCAAACAATCAATGAAACTAGCTGGTATCGCAAATTTAAAAACATACTGCTGGATTCTGAAAATCATTCTAGCATAACGATGAATTAAATGTGCCGTTTTACTATTATACCATTTACCAAAATACCAGATCGCGGTATCAATTCGGGAGTAATACTTATATGATGCGCCTAACACTTGTTCCGAATTCTGAAGCCCAATGGACGTTGCACTGGCATCAGTTGCTGCAACTACCTTATAATTATAATCAATGATCGTTGAATACAGCCTAGTTTTTATACTAGGGTTAAAGTATGGAAGAATAGTGTCTTTAATATAAGCATTTGTTCTCTGATAATCAGGTCTGGCAGCATCTTTCTGCACCTCAGCATCAGGCCAACAAGTTTCAGTTAATCTATAGTACTCACATCGCAGTAGCGGGTCAGAAATAAGCTTGGCTTTTTCACTTAATTCGGTAGTTTGTCGGGTAGTAATCTCCTGCATAAATTTATTAGCTTGAATACATACCTCTGGAATAATTACAACTATTTCTTCACAATACAGTTCATAAAAACTATAATCAATAAGCCAGCTAATGATATCAATTATTATTGATTCATTTAAAGACTGTTCGATAATTATCAAACTTATTTCAGCTACCGTAAGATGATCATCTATTTTTATGTGGATTAGTGAAATAGGTCGGTTAGTGTTGATATTATACACTTCTATGCTAAGAATATTATCTCTAGTAAATTCTAAAAATCTACCGATAACGTTATTAGCGAGCAATAAATTAGCAGTAGTTCCTGAATAATAACACTTATAAAACCCCGTAAGAAACTCTTTGATAAACAACTTACCCATAAACTCATGTTTACGCGCGTTTATATTTTTGGCAATATACCATTCAGTATTGTTAGTAAAATCAAGCATGCTTTCCTTTATTTGGAAATCCTACAACTATTTTTAGTTCCTGATTATAGCCTATTATCATAAATTTCTAGAGGTTGAAGATACAAAACTGTATTTAGAAAATCGCACCCTATGTCAGACTAGGGAAATAAAAATTGACTCGCAAATTGTGAGTTATACCTCCTAAAGAGGCAATTACTCCCAAATGCAAGAACTAGGTATAAAAAGGTAATTCTTATGAACCGACAAAAGATAGGCTTTAACGATTTGTCATCCCCGCATAACATCAATCAAATTTTAAAAATTAAAGCCAGCATAATTCTAAATAAAAGCTTTTTAGGCATAGCCATCCGAATATTTGCACGCATAAAACTTTCCCGAGAACTCATTCTCTGCCAATAGTTATTTAAATTTTTCCGGCTTGTGATCATGTTATCAAATTTTATCATAAATAGGCGAGCAATAAACACCGTCCAGACGACATCAGCAAGACTATAGCTATTACTTGCCGCGTACTGGTGCTTAGCCAAAGAATCCTCGAGAAAATCACAAACCTCCGTAGCCTGTTTTAGCATCTGTTCATAATTATTTTCTTTTGAGAGAATCAGCTTACGCCGTTCTTTTTCAAGATCAAGCTTTTTTTGGCAGGCAACGGTAAATTCAGGATGTTTTTTCATTAATTCAAGACATTTTTCTGTTCCGCGATCTAATCCTCTACCTAGAGCAAATTTAGCTATAGGTGACTTTCTCATCGCATTACCCATTGTTAAATCTTCAATTGAAAATGCGTAATGCCGTCTTAATGAATCATCAATAGCCAACCGATCCTCTTCTGGATATAAATTGACTCCAGTAAAATGTTCGTTTACATACCTAAGGATCTTCTCACTACTATCGAAAATATCATTACCAGAAACCAAAACAGGTACCGTCATATTCGGCTGAATCCGAACATATTCAGGACTAAATTGCTCCATTTTGATATGAATATCAACCTGATTGAGGTTATATTTGACATCTTTCTCAGCCAATACCAGCCTAGCTATCATGCTATAGTAAGAGGAATCATTGCTATAAAGTTCAAGTGTCATGATATACCTTCCTGATAAATTGTTGAATTATTGATTATTCCAAACAGGCTAAAAACTCATCAAATTACCTACATATGCCTAACATTAATAATATCCCAACGCAATGGTAGGATCAAGAATTGTTAATCTAGATAATACATCATTTATGGCAGCCTCACTTAACTTTATTGCCTTCTTCTGTTTCGACATATTCAAAATTAGTTTGTACGCATTTGCCGCCATAACGGGATCCCAGCTCTCCAGCTGATGTGCATCTATAATTGAGAGAATTTCATTTACATAACCACTAGCAAGTTGCCCATTTCCTGTTGATAGGCTGTATTGGCAAAATTGAAGTATCCGTACAAAACGGGTTTGAATCGAAGAAGAGGTTATTATCTTTTGATGTAGAAATGCTATTGCAGCCAATTCTTTACCAGATTTAGCTAATTCAGTAGCTTCGTGTAGCTCAAGTGCCAATTCCTCATTACCTTGTAAAGTTGAATTATAAGAACTAACGCTACTACTGGCATCACCAGCAATACTATTTATCCATTCCTGGGTCTCTGTTGTTGCAAATGGCATGCCATCAGAGAAACATAATTTTTCAACCCCCTTCAGTCGCTTGATCAGCAATAACACTGCATAGCTAACCTCATTTGCAGCATGTTGCTGATTGATACCAATCAAGGAACGATGGACATAATACGATAAATCAAACCAGAATCTAAAATCAACAACCCTAGCTTCTGCAACTTTAAGTAACTCAAGCCAGTTTTGTTCCTGATAATACCCAGTTATTAGCTGCTGTAAATATTCATCCGGTGGTGGCAACATAGTTCTTAATTCAGTATCCGCAGGAGGAATTATATCCACATCAAACCACGCAATAAAGCGATTGATTTTATATAATTTATATGATAGGGGTTGTTCATTAGCTATTAATGCACCCACTTTATTCAATGCCATAAGCACCGAATCAAGCGATTTCTCAAGATTATCATCAATACTAATGGCAAGATCAGAGGTAACTGCTTTTGAAATTAAAGTAGCTGGCTGCTGCGATACAATGGCAGATTCTTGATTGGCGTTAGCAAAAGAAGGGTTTTCAACAATTGGTTTGGCAGTAGTTGCTGAAGTAGGAGAAATTAACTCCTCTTCATTCGCAGCCTCAAGAATTAAAGATAGATTTGTATGTCGTAACATATAAACCTGATCGAGGTCTTCAACTCCGTTCTCAGACAAGAAATCAATTAATTCAGTATAATTTTTTTCAAGTTGAACCTTATCGGCAACCAACCATTTTTCTGGAGACATTTTATGCAATTGCTCGCTGATGTTATCTGCCCACCAGCCAATCGCATTTAGTCGCCCATTGAATCTCGGCGGGAATAACCCATTATTCCAATAGGCTATAATAAGGTCGCGATAGATTTGTACGCCATCAGCCAAACCACGCAATCCAGAAACATTAAGTAAGCCAACGTTTAAATAGCTACAAACCAAGATATCTTTAGAATACTCACTTAAAATATTTTGCGCGACTGCGATTACCTTGTTCCAGTCGGTCATACCTGTTGAAGTTAGCGCAGTTCTCTTATCTATTTCCTCAGTTATCTGTTCAAAAAGCGAACTTGAACGGATATCTGAGCCAGCAGGATTTTCACCAGCTATCGGTGCTGCCCCTAGTATTAAATTTTCCATTTATCTTTTTTGAGAATTGTTACAATTAGTTGCATCCTGTGGAATATTAGAACTAATATTTTTCAATAAACCAATTGCTGCAACATTCTGATTTATCTTATACTTAACAGTTATTCTGTTAACTTTATAATTATCTTCCAATATATCTGATTCAGCAAAATCACTATTACTGAATTCATGCGCACCCGTTTTGAAATCAGCCAGAAATTTTGCAAACCCCATACCACCAGAATAAACTTTGTTAAGAGTCAAATTTGAAAATAAGATAGTTAGCGTCGTATCGCCACATTTATCAGGAGACCAGTTAACTGTAAGCTGATTTGGATAATTAAAGTTTTTTAAAGTCTGTTCACCATCAGCACATTGGACAGTAAGGATTACTCCGTAAGGTTTAGTAGTAGCATCAGAGTTTACAGTAACGGGAACCGTAGCAATATTAACCGAATATTGATTCTGATAATCTATCATTGCCGGACGAGCATTATTTATATAAGAAATAAACTCTTGGTTAAAGCTTACTGATTGAGCAAAGATAGTTTTATCATAAATACTGCGTGAAGAATACCCCCATTGATCAAGAGTTAGAAACGGACCCAGCGTATCCCCTACAAACTTCCATAATAAGCCAGTATTTTTATCTAGCAAAATCTTTGGAATTTCAGAGCTTTTCACGGTACTTATTTTCCCAACGACTTCACTATCCCATTTATTTTCAATAGCACAAGCTGTTTTAGTCATCAAATACTGCAATAAAAAGTCTAATGGACCAGCTTCTATCTGCCACACCATTGAAATCTCATCACTGTTACCAACACTTAAAGCCTGACGCAACTGATTAAATTTAAGTAAGGCAATACTTACTGGCGATTTAGGCTCTGTTTTACCATTATATTCAGCAAAAATATTTCCAGTATAAAGTAAATAGCTATCATCGGAGATTTGCGCTGGTGAAATCTGTGATAATGCTGAATTATAATCACCGATCAGCCCAGCAATTTTAATTTGCTGATTAAATACTTCCGATTTTTGTGCAAGTGTATTATTATTTACAAGCTTATTAACACCTTGAAAAACCCGCTGCTGCAAATTAACAATAGTTGATTCACCATTTGACAGATTTTGTAAACTATCTAACTGCATGATAAGATTTGCCCAATCTGGTGGATTAGCCAGATGCTTGTTTGGAACTAGTTCGCGGGCTGCAAAATTGAGAAATCTATAATAAGGGTTACTCTCACCCGTCATTTTCAAAGCCAGATTTTTTTTTTCATCATCATTGAAAGAGGAGATTTGCACTTGACTGAATGCAACCACAAATTTGCGCCATGCTTCATAATATTCAACTTGATACCAATTCCAGAATGCCTGTAAGGATGGATCATTATCGCCCTGAATCACACCAGCCTTAGTTACAAGCCCAATAAAATGATCAATACGACTCATTCCTTCTTTAGTAAATATTCCGGGTACAACAACTTTTTTGGTAGAATCACCTAAGACCCCACCCCAAAAATCACTCAAATCTACCTGAAATGGAAGAAATCCTTTTTGATTTCTTATAACATGCCAACCTGGATCATTTATCAATAATCCGCGTAAAGTATTTAGCATTCCCTTCAAATTACGTTGAATTGCAACCTTATCTTTACTCCAAACTAAATATGGAACATATAAATCATCTGTCAAATTGGCAATTGCTAATGGCAATTGTGGATAAATTATCATCGCTACATTTGGGAATACCATCTGCAAATTACGATCAGCCAAGGTATTAGTGTCAATTTTATTACTGGTAATATGTGCATCAATTGAGTCAATCCGCGCAGTCAAAAACTCAATATAAATCGAGGCTTCTTCAGTATTGGTTGATTCATTCAATTTTACAATGTTTTGATATAGCTGCCTGTCAAAATCAAGCAAGAAGCCCTTCTTATACATCTCAACATATTGTAGTTTTAATTTATCTATCAGATCCTTGCTGGCAGTCAAACCAAACGAAGGCAAAAACCACTGTTCTTCAGCACTATCTATTTTACGAATGGTGCGCTGAAAATTATCCAGAGTAACAATATTTGTTGCCACATCATTTCCCAAATAGGGAGCAGTCTTATATTCATTAAAGAAAATATTCATTACGTTGCGATTATGAAGATATGCCCCTGTAAGCAAGCTAGCTAATGCGACCGTAACAGATAAAATGGATAAAACACCGAGACTGCTGGCAAGATACTTCCAACGCAATGCGTTATATGCCGGAACCACCATTTCACTATCAGCAGGTAGAATCTTGTCAAAAAAATCACGCAAAAATACACCTTGCCGCCCAGAATCACATTCCTGACTAGCAACAAACTCACCCTGATATTTTACAATTGAAGACTTAGCACTTGCTTCTTGCTTTGAGCTCGAAAGGTATATTCCCCGGCAAATTGGTTGTTCCTGATAAGAATTACTTTCAAAAACAGGTTGAATAAACTCATTAAAAGCAGATCTTATCGCCATAAATTCTTGTGGCAGTATCAGCATACCAGGTGATGGTGTTTCACCTGAAGTACTCACCGCATTATTTCTTAACTGACTAAATTTGGCAAAAATAGAATCAAAAAAATCATCCACCATCTTTTGCCAAGTCTCATTAGCATTATTTAAAAATCCTGCCGCCTCATTTATTTTATTCCCATCTAATGTTTGAGCTACCTCATTAAACCCAAAAACATAGTCCATTTTGGTAATCATCACGTAAACCGGGAATTTTGCCCAACTAATGCGCATTAGGTTATCAATTCGTTTACGTAAATTCTGTCCTTCATCACGTAAACTCATATGGTCTGCAGTTAGTAATCTCTCAGCTGAGATAGTTACTACAACACCATTTATTGGCTTTCTTTTACGATATTTAAGAAATAGGTGTAGAAACTCTTTCCACTCTTCGGTATCATCTAATTCATTTTCTGGAATCACATATTTACTTGAAGTATCTAATATAATTGATTTTTCTAGAAACCACCACTCACAATTTTCAGTTTTATTTATCCCCAGATTTTTTACAGTCGTAGATAAAGCAGTGCTTAGCTTGGCATGTTTTATTGCCGTTGTTTTACCTGACTCAGTACCACCCAACATTACAAACCATGGAATATCCTGCGCTTTGGAAAGGCGAATCAGATTGGTTGCTTCAAGCCAGCGATTTCTAAGCATTTGGATTGAATTTGCCCGACTTCCCGGCAAATCAATAGATGGAATATCCTGTTCAACAATGCGCGATACAAATTCCTGCATCTTGCGTTTTGCCAGAAATTTTCTGAAAAATATAATTCCTAGCCAAATACCCACAACGCCGAAGAAGATGGTTATACCCACCCACCATTGCCATCCCTCCTGAAGGACAAACCAAGCAATAGCGCCAATGATAATTAATAATAACAATATGCTAAAGAAAATTTTTAAAAATTTCTTCATTTAAAATATCCTGCAAGCTGTTCATTTAGCGATACGTTATAAACAGCATCTAACATACCCAAACCTAGTAATGCAATTAATGAAGTTACGAGCAATACTGCCTTAAATCCAAAACGATGACTCTTTTTCGGTGAAACTGAACCAGTGCTCCGATAAGCTGAGGGAAAAATGACCCCATTTCCATTTATATCTGATTCAGCATAGTTAACCAGTAAATTTTGTTGACTCGCAAGCTGCACTTTCTGTCCACCATTGAAATTTTTACCCTGAAATCCAAGCTTAATACAATAATTAAAAACTTCTATTACTTGCCTATCTACAACTGGGTCAAACCGCTCCAAAACCTCATAAAATTTCTCACCAGCCTGAGTGGTTCTAAAGTATTGCTTCTGTAAAGGATTTAATTGCCAAACTTCTTTATCCTGCCAATTCGAAAATAGCACTTTCTCATCAATCCAAGCACAGACAGCAAATAACGACCGCTCCCAATCATTATAAAGTAGCTTATCATTATTAATCAAAGATCGGGAGTTAACAATTAACTGATTATATTTCTCAAAGATTTCATCATATTTTGGCTGAGTTTGCTCAACCTTTGTCATAAAATGCAATGTAAATGCCATAATCTCTGTAAAACAATCAATTATATTCATGTCAACAGATCCCTTCCTTTTAATACCAGTAAATCAATCTCTATATTTTCTAGTGGCTCGCCAAGAAAAACACTTAAATTGGCATATTCTTTTACACTTAACCACGAAAAATGATGATGATCCAAAATAAAATAAGTAATATTCTTTTTATGTGCTAGCCCAACAGGTGGCTCTTTCAAGCCAGTGATAGGAACACCCGATAAAGCACGTTTTATCAGTATCGGTACATCTTCAGAACTACCAATTTTAGCTGAATTATATATAATACGTGACAATTCACTACTATCCAAATTAGACTTAATACATAGATAAAAATTATTGGTATCTTTTAGTAAATCAACCGGAATATTTCCCGCAAAATAATTACCATCTCTTACCAGATGAACAATACTTTCCATGCTACTAACGAGACCATCAACAATTTCATCAATTAACACACAGACTTGTTTAAAGCAATAACCTAAATTCGTGTGATCATATGGAGGTATCAGTAACTCACCACGCGGTGATAAACCCAAAGCATCAATATTTTCATTGATCATACTTAATTCGCCTAGTAACTGGCGAAAAACCCCATATAGCACCCATGGTGAAACATTTGGTGATTCCACAAAATGATTTAATAAAGGGACAAAGTGACTAATTGTCTTCAATCCAAGTAAGAATAATAATGAAGTCGGCTGATACTCCCCACCCAGAGACTTACGCAAACTTTTATAACTACTTAATGTTATTGAACGTGCATATAGCATCTCTTTGGTATTTCTAAGATAGCTATATAATACTGGTGAATTTATCAGATTAATAATTGGGGGGGCGAATTCTTTACTACATAAAGCATCCTGCCCATTGTATTCAACTCTGGCTATCGGAATAAGCTCATATTCCGGATAATACTCTACTTCTTTATCCCAGACTAATTTGAGAACATATTTAAGGCTATCTACAGAGGCAGTATGTGTATGATTATATAAATCACTTACTTCATTATTTTCACTATCGAGGATAAATCTTGATTTTGGCAATATTCCCGAACCATCTTCTTTCTGGTTATATTTATCCACCTCTTCATTTGAGTTGCTTAATTGCTTGAGCGCCAAATAGACTGTAAATGGCTCGCGCAATTTTTCCCAAAGTGGTTTAAAAGAGCGCGGTTCAAGAACGGCATTATGATGGATCGAAATCCAAGTTCCATCTCTGAAAATAAATTCCCCGCTAGTTAAGTCAAATTTTAACTCTTTTAATGCGCCTTGATCCACTTCAAGCTGACAAACACCCCAGAAATAAGGATTTAAATAATTTTTCAATGGCATCAGCATTGATTCATGATATAAATCTAGCTGCTGTAAATGTTGTGGCTGTAAAAATAATCCTTGATACCAGTAAACTGGGCGATGAGGGTTCATCATTTTGCAGGAACCTCCTGAAGCGAATCTGGACTAAGAACCAGATTGATTTTAAGTATTTTACTCGAATTTGCAGGAATCTGGAATTCTTTTGTAACCTGACCAGCAGTAAGATTATAATAACCAGCAACAACCCCAATCCACTCGGTATCTTGCAGCCGATCAAGCTTAATCGTACCAGACTCAGCGGCATTAACAAAAATACTATCAACCCCCAATACGCTTGAATCAAACTTAGTCAAACCCAAAAGTTTCTGAGTTCCTGTCAGATCTTTCGCCAGCTGATGAAAGCCATTAATATTATTCAGCTGGTAAACTGCAAGCATCACTGAATGCGAGCTATCATCATAAGTATTCAAATCATCATCAGTTGCATAACTTATAACTATCCCACCTGGTTTATAAGGTGGGGGAGATTTATCAGAGGAACATCCATTCATATAAATAACTGCAAATACAATCAACAGTTTAAACAATCTACGCATTATTTTCCCTAAAATTTACGCCTCAAACGTTCATAATTATACAATTTAAACAAAGAGCATTGTAGCACAATTATATAGTTAATTAATTTAAAACTTGAATCATTAGACTCAAGAATATAATTTCTTACAAACTTCCTTATAAGGTATAAGCCAAAATTTTCCGTTAATAATTATTGCCGTCAGCAAAATCTGATTATATATGCTTCAGTCTCATCATCTTGAGTATAAGGAGTAAATAAAATCTGTTCAGGTAACTCAGTAAGTCTTGCAAAATATGAATTCTCGTGATTAATGTGATTTTGGACACCCCAAGCAGTAAATTTCTTATCCGCAAGGGCTATTTTTAACCCCTGCTGAGGATATTCAAGTACACTTTTTTCAGGAAGGGTACCACGTAAGCCAACTGCCTGAAAGTTTATTTCACCACTATCTACCCCCAAAATCATGCCGCCCCATGATAGAGAAGGGCTAAGCTCCATCCATAAGCCAAGCTCATTTAATGGGTGAAAATCAAGATAATATTCATTAATAGCGTAGGAAAAAGGTGAATTTAACAAAGCTAAGACTTTAACACCAAGATTTGGAGCTGACATAGACAATAATTTTGCCGATATCAATGGCGTCGGTAAAGTATCAGCTAATAATTCAAAACCGTCACCAAGAATCAAAACTGGTAAAGCGGTCTTTCTTCGAGCTCTAAGCATACTAGCCAAAGCCGACACACCTTTCAAAATGGACTTATTTTCCCAGCTATCTTTATTAGCAATAATTACCCATAGACCAACCTCAGGATCAAGCAGCGAATCTTTTATTCCTGTCCACGCCATTTTGGGCAAGTCATCAACCCAAAAACCACCATCAACAGGAATATGATATGGCTTTAAAGCAGTCATCAAATTTTTTACGCTATTTTCATTGTGCGCTAGAGAAGTAATCCAGATTTTTTTCATATTAACTCAGTATCATCACTTTTTCTTGGCTTGGCATAGTATCTGCACCTACCGCATTTCCATCATTCTGCTTGGTCGTATTACCCATAAAGACCGCAGGATTACCCTCAAATTTAACTTTGGTACTTCCCATTACAAATTCTACAGGTCCCATAATTTTACCGGAAACAAGACCACCAGCAACCCCAGGCTGATCGCCCTGACTCGGGTTTATTTTGGATGCTTTGGTAAGTGCCGGAGCACCTGCTATCATTATTTTTTGTGTAACAGGATTAGCACTAGGTGTCATACCTATGTTTGAAAATGGAGTCGGAATTGGAGGACCTGGAGGCGCCGGAACTTTACACACATCAGGCATTGCCATTGCTTGTCCGGTTTGTTTTGTTATTGCAAACATTTTGTTCTCGATTATTATAAAATGATAGGAATAAAACAGTAACAATAATTTTCAAGCCTCCACCAGCTCAGATAAGCTTCTTACCAAGTGAAAACCTGAACGATTATGCTACTAACCCATATTGATTTTTTTACCATCAATACCAACTTCTTCTTCAGCATTGAGAGTAACATGTCTTGCCTTATAAAATAATCTACCAGTAACCATAGTTCGAATTCGATTAGCCTTAGTAAATTCAATACCTTCAATTGTTTTAAACACGTTTACTATTTTTTCTGTAACAGTATTGATGATTTTTTCAGCACTTTCAGCAATAAATAAGCTTTTACCAGTACGGACTTCACTCCAGTTACTTAATAATTTGCTATGGCTAAATTTTGCGGTTCCCGTTAACCCAGTCAAATTGACTTCTGGAGCTTCAACGTTAATAGTTTTTTGTGCTTCAAGCTTTAAATTATGTGCACGTAGGGATACTTCCTGCCCTAAATCAACAATATTTTCACTAGCTGTCCGATTTAATATCTGCAATATATACGCAGACTCACCATTTATTTCATTGCTCAGCAAAATTAAATCATCTACTGCTGGAAGCAAAAAACAGCTTTCAGCTTTTAATGCATTTACAACACTATTATCGCCAAGCTGGATAGAGTAATGCAATTGATTAGCAACCTGTTCCAGCGCAATCACTTTACCAAAATAAAGCTCCGCTGGTATCGGCGCAGACACCTTCTTAACCAACTGTAAATTATTTTTCATTTCATATCATCCTTTAAAATCTCTCTTTTTTGCAGGTAATTCCTTAATTGGTTGCCAGTCCTCTGCTTCTTTTAGCTTCTTATTAGTGCCAAAAGTCGTATTTAACTGTAATGCATTCTCAAGTTTAGCACCGCGAATACCATGTATATTAGCATAGTAAAGTGACGCTTGGTTAAAATCTGTTTGCTCAGTAGAAGCATTTGAAAAGTTTACATAATCTAGCTTGCTAGAATAGAAACTGGCATAATCCAGCCTCGCATTTTCAAATATACTATTTGTAATTTCCGAGTTTGCTAAGCTAGCAGTTATCAAATTGGAATTACTGAAATTAACCATATCAAATTTTACACCAGTAAAGTTACTTTGTCTAGCCTCGGCTTTAATAAAAGCAATATAACTACCAGAACACCCTATAAATGTTGCCCCACCTAACTTGGCATCATTAAAGCTTGACTGACTAATATCATGATAAGAGAAATCAGCATTTGATAGGTCACAACCATCAAAGATAGCCATAAACAAAATGCAGTTAGAGAATTTTTGCCGAACAAGACTACATTCGCTAAATAAGGCACTTGTCAAGTTAGTATTTTCAAAAGTTGCTTTATTAAAAGTAGTTTTTTGGGCAATTAATCGGTATAAATCTGAATTTGCAAAACTCGTGCCGTCAATTGCTATTGATGACCAAACAGACATTGGTAGTTTAGCTCCAAACATTTTTACCTGCCGAAAGTTACAATCACTAAAATGTACACTTTCGCCATTAATCGAGGTCAGGTCGGCATTGGAAAAATCACACTCTGAAAATCCGCTATTTTGCACTGAAGCCGCCTGCATAATTGATCTGGTAAAATTAGTATTGGTAATGCTACTTTGATTTAATTGCAACCCTTTTAAAATTGATGATTCAAATGTCGCATTAATAATCAGGGAGTTATCAAAATTGACACCAGTAAGATTGCTTTTAGAAAAGTTTATGCCCTCAATCCTCAAATTTGAAAAATCAAGCCCAACCAGATTTAAATTACTCAAATCAAGAGAAGAAAGAGCTCCAATTTTTTTACTTTCCGCCAAGATTTCTTGAATATTCATTAATTCTGACTTTCTACTATTAACATCTGTTAATTGAATAATTGATCCTGAGTTCTATTATTTTATAAATCAGGAATCCCTAACTCACCCTCCAATATAACGGAGTATTAGTAAATTGATTTACTCAACAATAAATTCTATACCAACCAAAATTTGATTGTACCAAAAGAAACAAATGGCTGTTAGCAATTATTTTTTCCCAAGCCCCATTATGTTTATCAAGAGATTAATTATTATTGCAAAAAGACAAGCTAAACCCATTCCTTTTAACTGTAATGTTCCAATCTGTAAACTAACCCCAGAAACACCAATAACTAGAATTATTGCAGCTACAGTCAAATTGTGTGTGTTATTAAAATCAGCCCTTTTTTCGACCAGCATTCGAATACCAGACACGGCAATAACACCAAAAAGCAGCATCGAAACTCCGCCAATGACACTAGTTGGAATGGACATAATTAAAGCGGATAACTTACCACAAAAAGAAAGCAATATTGCGATTATTGCAGCCAAGCGTATGACATAGGTACTATAAACCCTAGTCATGGCTAATACCCCAATATTTTCACCATAGGTAGTGTTTGGAGTAGCACCCATCAAAGCCGAGACACAAGTGGAAGCACCATTACTAAATAAAGAAAGATTCATCCATGGTCGCTTAACCAGATTATCATTCACAATATTGCCTGTTACATATAAATGTCCGATATGTTCGGCAAATACTACTAAAATTGCAGGTATAATCATTCCAATCGCATTAATATTAAAATGTAGGCTATACCAGTGGGGTAATTTTACCCAAGGAGTAGTATAAACACTCTGAAAATCGACAACCCCCATAAAAAAAGCCATAATATAACCAGTAAGCATACCTAATAAAATCGCTATCACACGAATAAAACCACGAAAAAACAGGCTAAAAAGGATTGTGGCGGTTAAAGTTATAAAACCGATTAAAGTGTTCTTATCATATACTGGACCAAGAAAGTTTGCCATTTTTGCCGCCACAGGTGCTAATTCAAGTCCGATTACAATAACAATTGCGCCAATTGAAGCGCTGGGTAGAACCTTTTCGATCCAGTTGACACCATATTTTTGAATAACTCCAGCTAGTACCATTAGGATAATACCGCTAACCCAGAAACCGGATAATGCAGCCGAGTAACCATATTTGCTGATAACCAACATTACTGGCGCAATAAAGGCAAAGCTTGACCCAAGATATGCAGGTATTCTGTTTCTAGTTATAAAAAGATACAACAGCGTTCCAAAACCATTACATAGAAGACATAATGAAGGATCAATGTGAAAAAGCATTGGGACTAATATTGTTGAACCAAACATAGCAAAAACATGCTGCAAGCTTAAAGGCAGTTTTTGGTAAAATGGCAGATTCTGATTAACTTTTATTACTGGCTGCATAATCGTAAGAATATATTCCCAAACATTGATTTTCTAGTGGTTGTAGGTGTCCAATCAGATTAAACATTTATGACAAAAAA
>JBDHRI010000036.1:0-15804 GCA_039807465.1 Burkholderiales bacterium
CCATTATTTTTGCCTTTATCACCACTAAAATCCTGATTACCATAATTAAATTTTGCCAGATAATCTTTAATTGTTCTCATACCAAGCTTGGGCGTAATCTGCTGCGATACCCAAAGTACCGAATACTGCTCCCATGTGCGTGGTGTTTGGTTTTGATTCCAGCTCTCCATCTCGCGCATTTTACCATCCCACTTAAATACTGTACTTTCAGTAATCACCCCTTTATCAAAAGCCATCAACGACAAAGGTACTTTAAAAGTTGAATTGGGCGCAATCCGTTCTTGACAACGCTTGGAGTTATATTCTTCAACTGTTTTCTTTTTATTCAAATCATAAAGAATAAAACAGGCATTTTTACCAGCAAAAATCTGCGCGTAATTTATTTCTGTAGCATAAGCCATGCTAGCGATTGAACTTGCAATCATCATTGATAGCAAATATTTTTTCATAAATCCAAAGCTTCCATTCTCGATTAACACTATTACTTATCACCCTAATTTTACCATAATGGGACATTCCCATAAGAGTCTGTTATTTAGCATCAAATTCATGAATAGTGTAAAATGGGCGACACACCAAAAACCGGACGGAAGCTTAACTATACATTCAGCATAACTACCCAAACTGATGTCCAATAAAAAAGAGCCACAAGGCTCTTTTTTATTGGAATTTTCTCAGCGTTAATTATTATTTGCGCCTGAAGTATATCCTGTTGCTAATACTGAATAATTAGGTGTAATCCAGTACCAAGGGTTTGAAGTGTCTTCATAGTTTGTTCCCGTTGTACCATTATTCCGGATATTAATACTATCTCCATTTGAAAAGCTTAATGAGTAACCACTACTCTCACTAGTTCCCATAGTACAGCTACTATCATTTGGTAAACATTGAATTCCTACACTAGTATTATAATCAGTATCATAAACAACAGCCATATATGCGTGTACACCATCAAATACTAGCATTCCCGCAGTTACCTGAGAAAGCTCAGTATATCCAGTGGTAAGCCCTGAAATTGATATAGATTGATTATAATTACCATTAAGATTATAAGCCGCCGCAGTGCTAGTTCCACCACCTAATGAAACTTGTGCCGTCGTACTGGTAATAGGTGATGCTATCGGTGCATAATCTCCCCAAGTTAAGATTCCATTCCAAACATTTTGTAATGTACGATAAGTAACTTTAGCAATATTTGCACTTTGTAGCGTATTAATTGCATCTGTATCTGGGTTGAAGTTATTGCCATTAAAAGTGGTTGTTTTCCAGTTTTGTGTCCCGCATGAAACTGCGCCATTAAGAACATACAGATTATAATTATTACTATTCGTTGTCATATTTGAATAGGTGTAGCTTCCGCCCTGACCAATTACAGAGATTGGATTACTTCCTGTATTAGTAGTACATAAATCACCTACATCATAACTAACATTGATACTATTACCATTATTTTCTTTACAAGTTGCTTTTAATGTTGTACCATCCCAGCTATATGCATTATTATCATTGCTATTGATACTTATAGAGCTTTCAGCATCAATTCCCTGATAGCTAAGATTACACTGATTAGTCATAGTAGTTGAGACTAATGCCCCGGCAAACTGATTGAATAATTGGCTCTTAGCACTACTAAATAATTGTTGGAGATTAGCCAATCTCATATTGTAGGCTAATGCCAGATCTGATTCTGCGAGTGCATAATTATTGTAGGCTGAATTTGGAATCACAATTGGTGCCTGAACTTGCATGCTTCCTGATGGATTAGTTACTGGCAACCCTAAATAAAGACGTACTTGGTCAACTGCATATGCCTGAGTTAACGCATTAAGAATTTGCAGATATACCAAATCCAATGCCTGATCAAAACCTTGAGTTGTATAGAAAATATTAGTACCCTGAGTTAATTGGGTAATGCCATATTTATTTATCGCATCATTAAGAAAATTGGATACTGCACAATTATTCTGACCTAGAGATGATTGAGGATGTTCTTGTTGCGTTAAGGATAAATTTGTAGCATCATAGGTAACTGTGGGATTATTTTCATCACAAGACAAATATTGTTCATAAGAATCCTGATTACTTGCAATATTTGGATTGGAATTAAATAGTGCAGCTTGATTTTGTAATAATGCCAAGGAGATATCTTCACTCATTTGTGCTTGGCTATAACCACTAAAAATACTCTCAGCAATATTAACATTTTGTTGACCCAATCCAGCAGTTGCCTTACTAATCCAGTCACTGGTACCATTATTATTGTCAACAAGTGTTGAACTCATATTGCCGATTTCTGTCCCGGCAGGACCTAATGCAGCTGACTCTATTGAATTATAAGTTGTTTGTAAAACAGCATTTTGCTCAGAAAGTGTATTTTCTACGCTATTTAATTTCTGGCTAATTGCGCTTAATGCCTGATGTGTTGCTTGTCCACCATTGCCACTAATACTACCACCAGAAATCAGATTCCATATAACTTTACCAACCGTATCATCAATATATTCATTTAGTGTGGCAGAAGCAAAATCCATCAATACTGATGCAACACCGCCAATTTGAGCTGAATCAAGACTTTCCTGATTAGTGTTTATTGTAGTAGCTGATGTAGCTTGATTGGATGAAGTCTGATTATTTCCACTTGCACCTGAATTACAACCAACTAACGTCGTAGCAATTATCCCGGCTAACATAAGCGTATTGATCAATTTATTTTTCATAATGATACTCTCCAGTTTAAACTTAAAACCCAGATAAGAATAAATCTCATCGGTACAGGAGAGATAGTATCACTATGAAATAATAATTGGTTTCCCAAGTTTGCAAACTTTATTCCCATTTTTGGAATAAATATTTAAACGAACAAAAGCTATTGGCAGCATCCTCTGGCATCAATTTCCCAGCAATCTACCACAATATCATTTTCAGTAATATAAAAGTAATCAAACAGATTTATTGTAGGATCACAATGAGCAACTACCAATTCAAGAACCGTCCCAAGATTGGGTAATTTAGCACTATTCAGTGCAGTTACTTTACCGTGCTCATCACCAAAACCATCCCAATCATATTGCAAATCCAGATGACTGATCACAAAAGGCTTGGTTGCAACCCGATATAAAGCTTTAGTTCCGGCATCTACAGTTACATGTGTGGGATGATTAGTGCTAATCACAGTTGTTAGCATCGTCATTGCGGGTAAAAACTTACGTTCTTTGTAGTCTATATTACTATACTCTTGATCCATCACACAGTATGAGCCAGGCTGAATCTCGGTTACGCAATCAAGCTCCGCATCAATACTGAATGTCCCGGTCCCACTACCTGTCTGGATTTCACAATTTAATCCACGCGCTAATAATTCACGTCTGATTGCACCTGCTCTATTCAATACTTCATGAGTTCTGATTCTTCGTTCTGTCAAATCCGGTATATGCTGAAGATGACCAGCATAGCATTGAATCCCACGAAATAACAGATTAGGCAATCTATCAATCGCCAGTGCCACTTCAATCGCATTATCCGGAGCTACTCCGGTACGACCGATCCCACCATCAATATCAAGCAAAACATTTAGCTTACAATCATGTTTTTGGCAAAACCCATTTAACTCTGTGGCATTAAGATGATTATCAACTACTAATAAAGTGTCAGGAGCTAAATCAAGAACCTCTCGCAAAATCTCAAACTTCCCGAAAGTTACGATAGGTGATGTAATCAAAAGTCCCGAAATACCAGCCCTCGCCATTACTAGCGCTTCCGAAACCTTGGTTACACAGATACCATTGGCACCGTATTGAAGCTGTAATCTGGCAAGCTGGCTACACTTATGGGTTTTTGCATGAGGACGCAAATTTACTTTTTTCTGCTTAGCCAGATCACGCATTAACTCAAGGTTATCAATCAACTTACTTTTGTCGATTACGAGGCATGGCGTGTCTAACTCACCTTTATGTTTCCCGATATATTTCTTATTCAACATGTTCAACTACCCTGATACCTGTTGAATGATTAAAATCACCATTAAATTGTAAGCAATTTGTCAAAGTTCCATCTAGGTTGACATTACAACTCATTATGCTACTAGCATTACTCACATATGCCATATTACCAGCAGAGTTTAAAGTAAAGTCAGATGGTGCATTAAAGCCACTTCCAGTAAACTGACAATTGGAAAATTCACCACTGACCGAATCGACCTGACACATGCTGATGCTATTGGCAGACTGATTAGCGATATATGCATATTTATCATTAGCGGAAATTGTAACCGATTGTGGCGCAGAAAAATCACTACCAGTCGGATGACATTTTATTAACTCTCTACCAGGACCAATAGTGCAAAAAATTATTGAATTATTCCCAGTATTTGCAATATAAACATGGTTAGTTTCCGGTGCAAAATTAATATCTGATGGACTGGCAAGATTAGTCAAGATAGTATTACAGTTTGCTAAAGATTTATTTGTCCTATCATGCTGACAAATACTGATATTACTACTGTTCTCATTCACTACATAAGCGAATTGCCCATTATTTGAAATAGCGACGGCGGATGGAGCATTAAAACCATTACCCGTAGGAGAACAATTATTCAATTGACCAGTAGCTTTATCTATCATACACAAGTCAATTTCATTTGAACCCTGATTAGTAACATATAATGCTCGCTTATCATGAGTAAGTGCCAAACCACTTGGTGCATTAAATCCATTACCCGATTGCACGCAACTAGCAATTGAACCATCTGTCATAATTGGACAAACCGAAACAGTGGTACTATTTAAATTAGAGACATAGATATAAGCAGAAGCTTTTTTTACCGTTACGGAAGTAGATGCCACAGGCTTATTGGTAGCAGGATCACCACCTACAGGAGGCATTGGGACAGGGTTACTAGCAGGATGCTTAACATCTGAAGCAATCGCAGCAACATCGTTATTAAAATCATCAAAAAGATTATGAATAATATAGTAAGCTGCTAAAAAAACAATTGATACCGCCAAAATAATATATTTTTTCATTTACCCCACCTTACCTCTATACTTAACTATATTTGTGTAGTTTATATTCCAGATTTGTTCTAACTGCCGCCCACTCACCTTTAATGATGCTATAAACATAACTATCATATATGGTTCCGTCGCCCATTAATCTTGCACTGCGTAAGACACCATCTAGTTTTGCCCCAAGTCGGCTAATTGCTCGCTGACTTTCAAAATTAAAGCTACTAGTTCTAAATTCAACTGCAATACAGCCAAGTACTTCAAAGGCGTGACGCAATAGCATCAGTTTACATTCAGTATTAACCAGTGTTTTCTGATAACTTTTGCGATACCAGGTAAATCCAATCTCAAGGCGTTTATTAGCTGGTTCTATCCGGCAATAAGTTGTCATCCCAATCACTTTATCAGTAATTGCATCAACTATAACAAAAGGAATCATCTCACCCTTTTCCTGCAATCCCAGCCGACGTTCAATTTCCGCTTCCATACGCTCCGGAGTCGGGACACTGGTAAACCATAAATTCCATAATTCACCATCCTTAACTGCCTCAATTAATTCTTCCTTATATTCAATCGACAATGGCAGTAATTTTGCATATTTCCCAATCAGACTAACAGGCTTTACCCACACACCCATGCTAACACCTACGCAAATAAGTTAAATAAACAGGCTAATTTTAGCATAATCGAACCACTTCCACCTAAACAAGCTTACTAAAACAGTTATTATTCCTAATAACATGATATAATCTAAGTGATATATCAAATGACAATTATAATTAAGCCTCAACCATGAAAAAAACAACTCTTACCATTGCGGCTCAGGATGCAGATCTTCGAAGAATCCATGAGCTTATTAAACATGGCGCAGACATTAATTCACTTAACCATCTTGGATTAACGCCACTCTCGTGTGCTGCAGCTTATGGGCATGCAGAAACAGTAGAGTTCCTACTGGCAAATGGAGCTGACCCGAATATCCTTGATCGGGATGGCTTAGCACCTCTACACAAGGCTGCCGATGGAAATGATTTATTAAGCTGTGAAGCTCTACTTAAATATGGCGCCAATGTTAATCAGCCAACTCCATCAAAGACTACACCTTTGATGATTGCCGCTAGTGGAGGTTATCTGGATTTGCTCAAGATGCTAATTGAAGTCGGGCAAGCAAAGGTTAATCTGACCGATATTGGAGGTAGAACAGCATTAATGCGTGCAGCAGACCGCGGACGAAGCGAAATAGTTGCAACTTTGCTAAAATTGGGAGCTGATTTGTACTCACGCGATTGTGATGGGCGCAATGCTACTTATTTTGCAGAAACCCAAAATTATACAAATATCCTGACCATATTCAAGCATTTCATGCAAATTAACCCTCAACCAAGCTTTTGACTATCAAACAAAAAGGCTGAATTTAATTCAGCCTTTTATCATTAATTATTATTTTCCGGGTTTTTAAATGCATATTTGATTGCATCCTGAACCCAAGTTTTAGCAATTTTAGTAAACTCACCCGACTCAGAGCTCTCTAAGCGGAATTTTTCACCACTAATTTCAGTTGCGCTAGTAGTTAATAATTCATTGGTTCTACTATCAACAACTTTTGTTTCAATAATTAGAATTGGTTTTTTACTATGCAAATTTGTTGCATGCTGTGCTATCTGCAACGCCGCAGAAATTGGCATCAAATAGCGCGGTCGGAATCCATCACCCTCAAGCATCGCACCTGTAATAGCAACACTTAGTTTAGCTGTTCTTGGTCCTGGTTTATTAGTAATCGTAACTTTTTTCGCAAGCATCTCTTTCAAATCTTTAGTTATTACTGCCTGAGCGTTAGCAATTTTGTCGGTCGTAATCCCTTTACTTTCAACTGCCTGCTGATTAAGAGAGGCCTCCTCAACTATTAGCTTATCATAATCACTACGATGAAAATTAGGATTTTTATATACAAAAGCATGAACATCATCCTGATCTGTTGGAACAGGTTTCATCAAGTTAATGCTATATTCTGGTAAAAAGCCGCCAGAATTTGCAACAGTCGGCGTGTATGCCGTTGAGCATGCAGCTATAGCAGCACCCAATCCAGCAATCATGGTTAATTGTAAAATATTTTTTTTCATCATCTACCTCTACAACAATTTTTACATGACAAGTTTAACATATTAGATAATCAATATATAATCCAAAGTGGTTTTGTTCAAAAAATAATGTAAAAAAATTTGCAGTTAACCAAATAATTATTAATTAGCCTAGTCAGTTATTTAAATGTGCCATTTACAAACATGCTGCTATCTGACATAACTTTTTTCAGGAAAATCAGCTGTCAATGACAGTATCGTTATAATTATGGCAAGAAAAGCCAAAATACAAGTAAAAGGGATAATACTTTTTGCATCAAAGAAACTTATCAGTCCGGTAAAGATAAAACCAGCAATAAATTGACAAGTACTCATGACGGCTGATGAGCTACCAATATCTTTATCAACGGAACTAAGCGCCATAGTTAATCCATTGATCATAACAATACTACCAGCAACTGACCCCAATACTACAAAAACCAGCATTACAGCTAGCGATAACTTGATAAAAAAACAAACAGATAATAAAATTGCAAGTCCAATCCACATCATTATTATGGCGAGGATAAATATGGTCTTTATTGACAAATAGCTAACTATCCGGCTATTGATAAATGCACCAAAAATATAAGCAACTGAAATCAATAAAGCAACTAAACCAAATTCAGTTGCAGATAGCCCCAAATCATTTTGAAAAATAAACGTACCAACCGCCGAATAAGTAACCTGAATCGCATACACCGCACTAACAATGCCATTAAAAAAGAGAAAGGTCTTATTTTTTAGCAGCTGAAGCATTGGTTTAAATAAACCATATAAGCCAGGAAAAGGCACATTCGGTTGCTTCAGTTTTGACTTAATACAAAATGCAGCAAGCATAACTACTAAATTATATGAGAGAAATATAACAAATACAAAACGCCAGCCAAAATGACTCTCAATAATTCCACCTAATAGCGGCGAAAGACAGATAATTAAAACATCAAGCATTGTTAAAAGTGAGAAAATTTTTGCTAGCTGTGAGCCAACGGAAATATCACGAGTGATAGCCCGACTAATAATCCAGACTCCGCTTAAACCGACGCCTTGAATAAACCTACCAATGATTAGAAAAATTACATTTTGCGCAAAAATACAGCACCCAGTACCCAAAACACCCAACAGTAAAGCCGCAAGCATAACTCTACGCCGCCCAAAATAATCAGACAGATAACCAAGTATAATTCCTGATAATGCCATTCCCAATAAGTAGGCGCTAATACTTCTTTGCACCAAACCAGCACCGACTGCAAAATCTTTGGCAATGATAGGCAGTAATGGTGTTGTAATTTGGGTTGCCACCTGCGCAACTGTACTACCTAAAACTAGAAATAAAATAAAACCGATTCCAAATGATTTATTATTAAGCATGATAATTATCAAATACCTTTATTAATTCTAATGAGTTAACTAGCTCTTCAAGATATTTTCTATCAATATCATCAAATTTGGCATAACTGGCACTATCCACATCTAGCACCCCAACAATTTGGGTCAGCGAGTTTCTAAGTGGAACCACAATTTCAGACTTTGCCAGAGAGCTACATGCAATATGACCGGGAAATTGATCGACATCATCAACAACAATAGTTTCCTCCCTTTGCCAAGCTGTACCACAAACACCTTGTCCAAACTTGATTCTAGTACATGCAATTGGTCCCTGAAATGGACCTAAAACCAACTCTTCACTACGAACCAGATAAAACCCAATCCATAACCACTCAAAAGCCATCTGTAATGCTGCAGCTATATTTGCCAGATTGGCGATAGTATCAGTTTCCCAACTAACTAACGCTTTAATCTGCGGTAAAAGCTCCTGATATTTAGACTCTTTATCCGATGCTGTGATAGTAAGGCTTTCTGCCATTATTTTTCTTCCCTAATTTGTATGTAGTACCCGCTGTGCCGCAGTAAAATCGCTAGCTAGAATTGAATTTGTCACTGATAATGCCTTGTCAATTGCCCGATCAATTTCAATTCTGTCATCAAGAACTGGTGAATTAAGCACATAACCAGCAACCTTGTTACTATCACCGGGGTGTCCAATACCAACTCTTAATCGCCAGTAATTTTTGCCAATTACTCGGTCAATGTCTTTTAACCCATTGTGTCCGCCATTGCCTCCAGCATGCTTAATCTTTATTATTCCTGGCTTGAAATCAAGCTCATCATGAACAACCAAAATTTCTTCAGGGGTTATTTTAAAAAAACTACTTAATGCCTGTACCGATTTACCAGAGAGATTCATATAGGTTTGTGGCTTGAGAAGAAACAAATCATTTCCATCTAATTTGGTTCTTGCTAATTCACCAAAGTATTTACCTTCAAGAGTAAAGCTCATCCCCAGTTTTTTTGCCAACAAATCCACATACCAAAATCCAGCATTATGTCGCGTATCTTCATATTCACGTCCCGGATTTCCAAGACCAACAACCAGCTTAATCACAGTTACTCCAAATCATGTTTTCCACGTCATATAGCCAATTATTAATGGCTTATTATTTTCAGTTTCAAATTATAGTTAGTTTTTAATATTTTCGGTATTATTTTTATCATTTTAATAATATTTTCATTAAAGCAATATACTATCTATATCAATAGTGTTGCATTAATAAAAAAACCCCGGCAGATACCGGGGTTTTAATTCTCTTTAGAAGAAAATTATTCTGTAGCACCTTTAGCCGCAGGTACATCTGAAGGTGATACAATCTCAGCATCAGCAACTTCAGCAATTCCACCAGCGATAACCAAAGCAGCATCATCACCACGTAGTAGTTTCTCGGCTTTAACACCTTTAGGCAATACAAGATCTGACAAGTGAATTGTCTGACCAGCTTTTAGGTTAGCAAGATCAACTTCAATGAAATGAGGTAAATCTTTAGCTAATGCGCGAACCTCAACTTCAGTTGCCACATGTGTAATGTGAGCACCCTGAACTTTAACGGCAGGGCAGTTTTCTTCATTCAGGAAGTGTAACGGAAGTTTCATGTGAATTTCTTCAGTCTCAGAAACACGTTGTAAATCCAAATGTAAAACTTCTGGACGGTATGAATGCATATGGAAATCACGCAATACTACTTTTTCTGACTTTCCAGCTAATTCAAGATCAAGAATTGAGGTATGAAAAGCTTCTTTTTTCAAAGCATGGAAAACTGTATTGTGATCTAGAGTTACTGCAACTGGGTCAGCACTACCACCGTAAACGATCGCTGGAACTTTACCAGCGTGACGCAGGCGGCGGCTCGCACCTCTACCTTGCTCAGCACGTGCTTCAGCAACTAATTTTAAATTTGACATATAAATTCCTTTTATATTAAATTAACCAAATCGCGACCAATCTGGCATAAGGGCATTATTTTAGCATAAATTAGGGATAGCAATACTCCAATTTTAAAGCGGATAAGATATCTTTTCTAATTAAATAAATTTACGTTATTTTATTATATGCATAATGTTATTTTTATCTTTGTAATTAACTATAACAATTGACAAATCTTTCTGAAGCACATAAATCTTACCTGGAGTTTTGCTATAGATTATTGCCTGACGAGGTTCACCAAACCCTGGCATTGTTTTGATAAGCCGATTATCGGCTAAATTAAATACTTGGACTGTGCCATCTTCTTTATTCCCGGTAATCAGTGTTTTTCCATCACCTGACAACGAAGCTCCATATGGATCTTTACCAGTTGGAAGAATTTTCAGTATCTGATTATCTTTGATTGAGACAACCCGCAAAGAGTTTGTCTTTGAGGATGCTCCATAAAGCTTGGTTTCATCAGGAGAAATAGCAATTGCACGCACCCCAGGTATTCCATCCAGTGTTTTAATAATCTGCCAGCTATCCGTATCAATGACCCGTACATCATCACCAGCAAAATTAGTCACATAAACATACCGACCACTTGGACCAACTTTTATACCCTGTCGCGGATTAGCAAACCCGGTTATCACTTGCTCAATTTGCCAGTTATCAAGATTTAATACCGTAACAGTATTAGCGGCCTCGTTATTTATAAACATTTTCTGCTTATCAACTGCAAAACCAAAAGCACCCTGACCAACCTTAGCTTCATGCATTACTTCCAGTGTTTTTGCCGAAACTTGCTGCACCACTCCCAGTGAACTATCGCTAATATAAAATGATTTACCATCACTAGCAAATTGGATATTGCGTGGAGTAACATAATCAAGTGTAGCTATCAGTTTTTTCTTCTTTAAATCATAAACCTTTACACTCCGGTCATCACTATATGAAGCAACAGCCAATGTTTCCGATTTATTTATTGCTAACGAGTTATTTTTTATCTGCTGGTCAAATGGCACAATCGAAGTAGTTGCAATATTATTACTAGTCTGCAAATTACTACAAGCAGCCACGCCAATTACTAAAGCCAATCCCAAAACTACTACTAATCTATTCTTGTACATATTTATCCTCAAATTTAAATAATTAATTTACTAATCTATTATACTAGCCTATTAAGCCCAACAAACGTAAAAGTTTTTCTGCAAGTTTACGATCCTGTCCCAGATATGGATAGGTATGAATATGAATTGCCGGATTATAATTTAATTCAAGCAGGGCGTAGTTATTCTCAACGTACGGATTATTTACATTTTTAATTATCATATCTACACCACAAATACAGGCACCAATACTCTTAGCTGCCTTGACCGCAATCCGTTTATAGCTTTTGGGCACAATATCAGTATAATCCAGCGAATCACCCCCGGTAGATATATTGGAATTTTCGCGCAAATAAATCTTTTGCCCGATTTTTGGAACTGATTCAAAGGTAAGTCCCTGCTGGGCAAGAAACATTGCTTCTGCTTCCTCAAGCTTGATAAATTCAAGTGGCGTTTTATAACCACTACCACGCAATGGATTTTGATTTTTTAGCCCAACTAGATCGCGAATTGAGAGTACTCCATCACCAACAACATTTGCTGGTTCACGATTAAGCACAGCCACCGTCTCGCCATTAATGACAAAGAAGCGATACTCTTTACCCGGAACAAAATCTTCAACAAGTACCCGCTGATCATAACTAAAAGCAATTTCAAGTGCCCGACTATACTCTTCAAAGCTAAATTTATCTTTAAAAATGGTTATCCCCAAGCCAAAATTAGTTGAATTAGGCTTAACCACAATTGATTTTTCACTAAAAAGCGGATAATCAACCAAGGCAGATTCTAAGGTAAGATATTCTTCGCCACGAGGAACACAAATTCCGGCACGGGATAATATCGTTTTAGTAACCTGTTTATTTTCCATCGCGAGTATAGTTACATAGTTATCGACCGCGGTTCTAGTTGCCTGTTTCACTAGCTGGCGATGACCACAATTTTCCAGCTCAATAAAATTATCCTGACGATCCAGAAGCTTGAACTTCACACCATTTTTAATTGCTTCTTTCAATAAGACCTGCGTTGATAACTCTAGATCTTCAAAACCAATAAATTTATAATAGGTCTGTCGGCTTAATTCAAGGTAACTCTCTGCTCTTGTTACAAAATAGTTAGCATAACCTGAATCAAAAACACCATCAGCTATAAGCTGCGCGGCACTTGCTTGGTTTTCCTGCAACTGAAGTCTTAAATTTTCAATAATAACAAGCTTATCTTCTGGAATACCTGCTTCACGAAGTAATACTAGCATATTTTCCAGAGTTTCCTGCCCCCATTGCCGCAGACAGCGTGTTTCTGTAGCATTATAATGAAGTAGGATACCATTATCTCGGTTAGCATCAGCGGCAAGTATCTGATTTTGATTTGCAATCCGATATTCATCATCACTCATGATAAAGTCAGGAGCAATTAGCGCGTAGATAATAAGTAGATGAATAAACTCAAGCGATTCAAGTGTAATCCCAACTTTTACCAAAGGATTTAGATCTAACGTACGAATCTCAATATAGCAGATCCCATCATCATGTAAATCTTTTAAGACATTGGTTTTTGAATGGCCTTTAAGACGTAATTGGGAATAGTATTCTTTCGCGGCAATTATATGCCCCTGATTAATCGCTGTCTCAATATCTTCAATATAATCATAAAGTGAATTATATGAAACATAAAAATGTTCAAGATTACGGTAACCACTGACACCGTTCCGAAAAGAACTAGCACCAGCAAAAATATAACTATCATCAGTAAATCGACTCTTATCACAACGGCAACAATCAATATATGATTCATGAGCAACTGAATTAGCGCCAAAAAGATAAATTACAAGCCAACTATATTTTAGGTAATAGCGAGCAACCTTCAAATAAACCTGATCATTAAATTCACGAAATGAAGAATTGCTAGGATCTGCTTTATACAGAAGCTGCATAAATTTATCAGAGAACGAAACATTAAAATGAACCCCTGATAATAACTGCTTGCGTTTACCATATTTATCAGCAAGATATTCGCGATATTCAGTAATTTCCGGATCACTAAACTGTGCTTCTTTAATCAGGCTCTCATCATCTGGTAAAATTGGTGGCAAAGAATATGGCCAAAGTAATTCATCTTTTAATTCAAGTGAAACCAGATCATGTAATGCCTCCATAAAATCTAACGCTTCTTTAGGGGTTGCGAAGGTTGGTGTAACCATTTCTACCTGAGACTCGGCAAAATCGGTTGTAACATATGGATGCCTAGCCTTATCACCAAAAACAGCTGGATGCGGAGTTAATGCCAAGTTCCCATCAGTTGTGGTTCTAACATTTTCCTTCTCAAGTCCAAAATTACCACTTAAAAGCAGCTTCCCCAGATTATTTTCTTTAATTAACTCAAGATAATTTACCATTAATGTTACCCTAAAATTCTAGCTAGATAATGCATCATCATTTTCCAGACAATTTTCATAAAATATATTGTAATAACTATAGAATAAAAGATTTACCAAATAGTCTCTTAATTAATCCGTTATTCAACATCAATATAAGTCATCATCCCTGCATGCATATGATACAAAGTATGACAGTGTAACATCCATTTGCCTTTATGATCAGCCTTAAATTCAACAATAACTTTACTATGTGGCATTACCAGAATAGTATCACGAAGTGCTCCATCAACCTTTTTACCATTAATCGATACTACTTTGAAAGTATAGCCATGCAGATGCATTGGGTGACTCATCATGGTTTGATTATCAAATTCAAAAGTAACGGTATCACCATAATTAACTTTTGGTGGCATAATATTTGGCCAAGTTTGACCATTCATTTGCCAGACATATTTTTTCATATCCCCAGTTAATTTTATCTTATAACTATGATCTACCTTGCCAAAGACAACTGATTCGGTTGAATGTAACTGTAATTCTTCATTGTAATTTAATGCCGGAGCGGTACTCTTTGCATTATTAGTAATTTTTGTAATAGATGATTTTGACTTACTACTAAGGATTAATCCTGTCTGTGATTTAATTCCTTCAACCTGCCCCAAAATTGGAAAATCACTAGCAGATTTAGGTATATCAACAATAATGTCTGAGCGTTGCCCCATTGCGAGCTGAAATTTACTGCCAGTTATTGGTCTTACTGGACTACCATCAACTGCAACTAAAGTCCCTTTTAATTTACCAAGATTAATCCAAAAGTTTGAAGCCGATGCTGAATTAATAAATCTTAATTTAACACTAGTTCCAGGCTTTACTTTGGTAATTTGCGGCTTAAGATTATCATGGTAATTAGTCAAATAAGCGTCGTATTTAACATCATTAATATCTGGCATATCATCCATATCGCCCATGTCCATGCCATCCATTTTCATTCCATGCATATCATGATCCATATGTCCCATGGCACTTGGATTATTTGCCTGTAACCCTTTTAATATCTGACTAGCGGGTTTACTAGTATAATCCTGAAACATTACAACTACCTGCTGGTATTTATTATCTTCCGGCGTTTCAATAATCAGTGGTGCAGCAATCATATCCTGTAATTGCATTCCATCATGCGAATGCATCCAATAGCTACCACTTTGCTGTAGCGGAAAATTAAAATGAAACTCCTTACCAGGGCTAATTTCAGAATTAGTTACACCAGCAACCCCATCCTGATTATTAGGTAAAATCAGACCATGCCAATGAATCATTGTTGATTCAGTTAGTTTATTTCTAACTATCACATCAAACGACTCACCTAGTTTACCCCAGTAACCCCAAGTACCGTCTGGCTGTTCAATAGTACCAACTTTGACCGATTTACCATTGACTGAAATTATCTTTTGTTTTACTTCTAGAATTGCAGGAGTAGCAAAAATAGTACCAGTAAGTAGTGTAAAAATAATTAGATTTTTTAATTTCATAGTTTTCTTTCTACTGATAGGATTTAATTATTTTTATCAACTCAGCAATTTTATTATCAATCGCATCTTTATCACCATTAGTGCATACATCCTCAAGACATAATTGCATATGCTTTTCGAGAATATTTGCTTCAACACTCTGGAGCGCTGCTCTCGCTGCCTTTAATTGAGTAAGAATATCAATGCAGTAACGACGATCAATTATCATTTTCTTAACACCATCAATCTGACCCATTGCACGATTAAGACGCCCAAGTTGTTCAGAATGATCTGGATGCTCATGACAACATTTATTCATCATAGACTTTCATGTAGTAAAATTAATACCCTCAATTATATACCCCCTCAAGGTATCCAGTCAAATTGATAAA
>JBDHRI010000171.1:0-3247 GCA_039807465.1 Burkholderiales bacterium
GCGACTGCTTCAAGAATACCAGCAAAGCCGATTGCCATAGCAGCATTGATTTTACCAGTAGTAATTAGCTCTTGAATCAACCGATATGCATTAAGCGTTTCTTTAACATCAAGAATATTATTTTCATCATACACTGGCAAGTACGCATAAATATAATTACTCGCAGCTTTAAATTCCGGCGAGATTATCCTACTAGCTAAAGTCGGCGCAACGGCAAATGAAATCAAAGTTGGCGGAACATTAATTTCATTAAATGTACCACTCATTGAATCTTTACCACCAATAGCCGCCAACTCAAGCTCTTGTTGTGCTTTATACGCACCAAGTAACGCATTGAATGGCTTAGCCCATTTATGTGGATCATTACCTAATTTTTCAAAATATTCCTGAAAAGAAAATCTTATTTTTTGATAATCACCACCAGCAGCAACGATTTTTGCAACTGATTCATAAACTGCGTAATAAGCACCATGGAAGGTGGATTTACTGGATAAATAAGGATCATATCCAAAGCTAGCAATCGAAGCCGCATCAGTTTGCCCATCAATCAATGGGAGTTTTTGCACTGATACTTGCGTAGGGGTTAGCTGATATTTACCGCCAAAAGGCATTAATACCGTAGTAGCACCAATCGTACTATCAAACATATCAACCATGCCCTGCTGCGAACAAACATTAAGATTTGCTAGCGTAGTTTTTAGTTGATCAGCCAAGGTATTAGTAACTAACTCTTGCTTAAATAAATCATCCACCTCATTTGCCACAACCATTATTTTTGCTTCAGATTTAGCACCATTGGTATCAAGAAAAGAGCGTTCGAGATTTACAATCACATCGCCACGCCAAGTCATGGTCATTCTTGGATTACTTATTACTTCAGCAACAAATGTTGCTTCAAGGTTTTCAGCATTCGCTAATTCAATAAATTTAGCCATATCATTTCTGACAATGACTACTGCCATCCGTTCTTGTGATTCAGAAATCGCAAGCTCAGTACCAGTTAAGCCATGATATTTAGTAGGAACTTTATCTAAATCGATAGCAACTCCAGCCGCCAGTTCACCAATCGCAACCGATACCCCACCAGCACCAAAATCATTACATTTTTTGATTAATCGAGTAACCTCAGGATTTCTAAATAGGCGTTGAATTTTACGCTCAATAACGGGATTACCCTTTTGTACTTCAGCACCACACAGCGCTGCTGAGTCAATAGTATGTTCTTTCGATGAGCCAGTAGCACCACCACAACCATCGCGCCCGGTACGCCCACCAAGAAGGATAATTACATCGGAAGCTTCCGGCTTATCACGGCGAATATTTGCATACGGAGCAGCTGCAACCACCATGCCAACTTCCATCCGCTTAGCTTTATAGCCCGGATGATAAATCTCTTTTACATGAGTTGTTGCTAGTCCAATCTGATTACCGTAGCTGGAAAAGCCATGGGCAGCTTTAGTCGTGATTTTTTTCTGCGGTAATTTACCCGGCAAAGTATCCTCAATCGCTTCAAGTGGATTAGCGGCACCACTAACGCGCATAGCCTGATATACATAAGAGCGACCAGACAATGGGTCACGAATTGCACCACCAACACAGGTTGATGCACCACCGTAAGGCTCAATCTCAGTCGGATGATTATGGGTTTCATTTTTAAATTGTAATGACCATTTTTGTGGCTTGCCATCAACCTTAATATCAACTAAAATTGAGCAAGCATTTATTTCATCCGACAACTCAAGATCATCAAGTTTACCTGCTTTTTTAAATTGCTTACCGCAAATAGTTGCCAAATCCATCAAGGTAACTGGCTTGTTATTTATCTTATTAGCATGAACATATTCGCGGCTTAGAAGATATTGATTGTAGGTATCCTGATATAATTTGCTATATTTACCAGATGCAAATTGAATATCAATCAAATTCGTTTCAAAAGTAGTATGGCGACAATGATCTGACCAATAGGTATCAAGAACTTTTATTTCTGTTTCACTTGGATCTCTAGCTGCCTGATTTTTAAAATAATCTTGCACGCACTTTAAATCAGCAAGAGTCATGGCTAATCCATGTGAAACTCTAAAGCTACTAAGTCCAGCTTCATCAAATTGATTAAACCCACTATAACGCGGAACTGCTGCTGGCTGATTATCAATAAATGCTGGTTTAATCTCGCTTAAGTTTTTCTCACGGTATTCTAGTGGATTAATATAGTAATTTTTTATTTTTGCCAGCTCGTCATCAGTCAGCTCTGGATTGGTAATTATTAGTTTGCCGGTAGTTATGTCAAGGTTGGGGTTATTGATGGATAGAAGATTGAAAGCCTGAATTGCAGAATCTGCGCGCTGGTCATATTGCCCCGGTATCGGTTCAACAGCAAACCAGCATCGCCCCAGTTCGGGAGCGTTATCCATAAGGAGGTCAACAGGTAATTCAGCCAGTACGGTATGTTTCACCAATTCCAAATCAGCAGAAGTCACATTAAAAATATCGTAAATATTAATTAGCCGTAGGGAAGTAAGATTATCCAGATGCAAATTCTGCTTCAGGTCAGCAAGTAATTGATTTGCTTCAATATTAAACTTAGGTTTTTTCTCAACAAATATTCGATAGTTGGTCATTCGGTCACCATAGGTATTATAAAATTTGGTTATGCAGAAACTCATAAATAATGCACCGCACAATTCAAGCGCATATTATACACAATTTAGCAAAATTCTGCTCTTAAATAGCGGTTTACTCACTACGTAAAAATGATCATTAAATAGCTTAAATACAAGTAGTTTGAGCTACAACAAGCAAATCAAAAAATAAATCAGCCATACCGGTATTAGTAGCATAATTGATATGGTAAAAAGATAAAACAATAACCCTAGTTAATACAATGCTAAAATAGTGCTAGTAAGCCTCACTAAGATAAAAATACATCGACTATATCTATCGAGAGGTCATGAAACAAATACGTATTTATGGTTAAAATATAATGTGTCTAGCAATCCCAACCCAGATTATTGAGCTTTTAGATAATCAAATGGCAATAACATCACTATCTGGAGTAAAAAAAGAAATTTCTCTAGCATTATTGACAGATGAAATTAAAATCGGTGATTATGTCATTGTCCATGCTGGCTATGCTTTAAACCGACTAGATGAAGAAGACGCAAAAAAAACACTTGAGTACTTTGCGGAATTACTTAACGAAGAGAATTTTAATGAAATACATTGATGAATTTAGAAATTCACAAGTTGA
>JBDHRI010000172.1:0-3235 GCA_039807465.1 Burkholderiales bacterium
CTGGCCTTCGGGCTGATCCCCATGGCTGCAGTCCTGCCGCTGTTCGTGGCCTGCACCAGCACGTTGCTGGTCAGCATGGCCTTCTGGCGCACGCCTGTCGTGGCGCTCATGCCCGATATCACACCCTCGCAATTCCGCTCGCAGGCCAACGGCATCATCAACCTGATGGGCGGGGTGGGCACCATCATCGCCTCGTTGGTCGGCAGTTCGCTGTATGAGATCAACGTCAACTTCCCATTCTGGATGGGCTCCGCGCTGACGGTGGTCGCCGCCCTGCTGGTCTTTTTCTTCATCAAAGAGCTGACTAATCGTCCGAATGGCGATTTTATTATTTGCCTTTAATTTATTATAAATATCATAAGCACATTGTTTGTTTTCTACTGAATTGGTAGTATAAAAATGATCATGGCTAATTCCAAATGCGCTAAGATCTGAAACATGCTCCTGATGAAAGCGAGCAATCAACTCTTCGGGAGTAATCCCCTGCTCCTCAGCTTTTAGCATAATTGGCGTGCCATGCGTATCGGTTGCACAAATAAAATAGCACTTCTCCCCTTTCATTTTCTGAAAGCGAACCCAAATATCAGCCTGAATATGTTCAAGGATATGCCCAAGGTGCAAGCTTGCATTGGCATAAGGTAAGGCACAGGTTACAATAGTATTTTTAGTCAAAGGACACCTCGGTATAATTGTCTTAGTAAATCAGTAAACTTTTTATGTTAAAATAATGCTTCCACAATACTTGATTTCAAATCTTTAAATAGCAATGGAAACAATGACTAATAAACCTGATATTATAGCACACCGCATCAAAACTGGACTAAGTCGGATTAAAAACATAAAAAATATCATAGCAGTAACATCTGGTAAAGGCGGCGTTGGTAAATCTACAACCGCAGTTAACCTAGCAATCAGCCTTGCCAAACTTGGTTTATCGACAGGGCTTCTGGATGCCGACATTTACGGACCATCGCAACCAATCCTTGTTGGCGCAACTGATTTTAAACCCGAGGTTAGCAATAATAACTTTGTTCCACTGGATAAATATGGCATAAAATTAATGTCATTCGGTTTTTTGATTGATTCTACCCAGCCCGCGATCTGGCGCGGAGCAATTGTTAATAAGGCAATTGAACAAATGCTAAATGATAGTGAATGGGGCGAACTTGATTTTCTGATAGTTGATATGCCGCCTGGAACTGGCGATATTCACCTGACTATGGCGCAAAAAATGCCCATCACGGCAACAATAGTAGTTACAACCCCACAGGACATAGCACTACTGGATGTTGGCAAAAGTATTGCCATGTTTAATAAACTAGGTCTTCCATGCCTAGGGATAGTTGAAAACATGAGCACACATGTCTGCGAAAATTGTGGGCATCAAAGTGATATTTTTGGCGCCGAGGGAAATCAAAAATTAAAAGAAACATATAATCTAGAACTATTGGCAAAATTACCATTAAATATTAAAATCCGGGAAGAAAGCGATAATGGATGTCCAATAGCAGTTGCTAGTAATTCAATTGCGGATATTTATCTTAACCTAGCTCAAAAAACTATCGAAGAAATTAGCAAGTTACCGAAAGATTTTTCAAATAAATTAGGTACAATTTCAGTAGTACAAAAATAAATTGGATAATTAAGTAACCATTTTTTCGTTAAAATACTGGTTTAAAATTTATAAATTAATCAAATCCAACAATGACTGAAAAAAACTACATTACAACTAAGGGCTATCTGACTCTAAGAGAAGAACTCCATAATCTGGTTACTAAAGAACGCCCTCACTATGTGCAACTAGTCAACTGGGCAGCTAGCAATGGAGATCGCTCGGAAAATGCCGACTACCAGTATGGCAAGAAACGCCTGCGTGAAATAGATAAGAGAATTCATCTGCTAACTAAAAAAATTGAACATGCAGAAGTCGTTGATCCCAGTACGCATGCTGGAAATGAAACAGTATATTTTGGTGCTACAGTTGTCATATTAAGAAATGAAGAAATTGAACAGATTGTAAAAATTGTTGGTCAGGATGAGATAAATACTGAACTTAACCATATTAGCTGGACATCGCCATTAGCCAAAAATCTATTAAGAAAAAAATTAGGCGATGATTTTTCCTTTATGTCCCCACAAGGTCTTGAAAATATAGAAATCCTAGATGTAATTTATGAGTAAAAAAAATATAGTAATTGTTGGTGGTAATGGGCTTATGGGAAAGCTCTTTAGTAGATTATTTAATCATGAAAATCATAACGTAAGTACAATAGGCAAAGATGACTGGCAAAATGCCAGCACAATTCTGGCAAAAGCTGACTGGGTAATTATTAGTGTCCCTATCCATATAACCAGTGAGGTTATTGTTAAAGTTGCCAAACAAATCAACCACAATTGTGTATTATCAGACTTTACCAGCATAAAATCCTCTCCGTTATTAATAATGCTTCGCGAGCATATTGGTCCGGTTATTGGACTTCACCCAATGTTTGGTCCCACAATTAATAGCACCCACAATCAAGTGATCATAGCTTGTGAGGGGCGTTATCCAGATAAGACTACTTGGGTTACAGATTTGTTACTAAAATTGGGCTTCACGGTCAAACACCTTGATGCGACAAAGCACGATCAGGCAATGAGCTTCATTCAGGGAATTGAGCATTTTCTAACATTCAGTCTTGGTACATTTTTACACCACAAAAATCAGCACCCTGAATTTTTAATGGAACTAGCAAGCCCAATCTATATGGCAAAACTATTACTTATGGGAAGAATTTTTGATCAGGATGCTGCTTTATATGCCGATATAATCATGGCAGATAACTCCAGAATTGAATTAATCAAAGAGTTTAGTCAATGGCTTAATCATTGGGTACAGCAGCTTGAACAGCTGAACAAACAGGAATTTATCGAGGAATTTAAGGCTGCTAGTAAATGGATGGATAAATTTACCAGCTACTCACAGGAAGTAAGTGATGGATTTTTAGATATTCAATTAGTAGAATCCATCAATCTGAAACATTAGCCTCATTTAATAAATAGTTAGAATAATTTCATAAGGAATGACATGCTCTACAATCAGGATATTATTGATGGCTTGCCAGTTATTACAAAACTAGATGTTAACTTGCTTGAAAAAGGGCAAATTTACCGCTTTATGTTTAAAGGTGCGGACATGAATATAGGGCAAAGCTGGTATGTCCCGGTAATGGTTGCTGTAGGTAAAAACCCAGGA